>JAZTXW010000023.1:0-27780 GCA_045636625.1 Oscillospiraceae bacterium | reverse complement strand
GTTCCGGATGAGGAAACCGAACCGGATTTTGTGATCTATGAACCGAACTGCGATGCTCACGTAAGCGGGGCTTTGGGATATTACAGAACCCCGAGCATCGACGGAACGGAGGATCTTATAGATCCGGAAAAAATCATTCTCCAGAGCAGAAGCTTCTGGGAAGAATCGGACCCCATTGAGCACGGCGTTGTTATCCACACCCTCGGCGATTTCGTCGATATCGAGGGAACGGTTATTGAACCGCCGAAGCTGTTCTCGATAAAAACAGGCGAAATCATAAAAGTCGAACTGTATATCTGGCTTGAAGGCCAGGATATGGACTGTCTTAACATGAGCAGCGAAGCACAGATAGAAGCAAGCATTCAGTTTGCCGGAAAAGGCGAAGGAAACTCCGGCCTTGTAAAAATCGAGTAATATTAGCGAAACCGGACGCGTGGGTTTTGCTTTTATATAAATGCAAAGAAAAGAAGGGAGAAATCCAAATGAAAAAAGAAAAGGAGCTTACCGCAGCAGCTATTCCTCAGGAAGCAGAGGGAGAGATTATTGTTGCGGAAGAAGAAAGCAAGGGAAAACGAATCCTTAACACGGTTGTAAACGTAGTCCTTGTAATCGCAATTGCGCTGGCGGCAGTATGCACTTATGCATCCTACGTCTCAACATCAGGAAACGGAGTCCCCAACATCTTCGGTATAAGGATCTTCTCCATTCAGACCGAATCTATGTATCCGACCCTCCTTCCCGGTGACCTTATCTTCGATACCGGAATCAAAGATGCATCCGACCTGAGAAAAGACGATATCATCACCTATTGGACTGTCATCAACGGCGAACGTGTTCTTAACACCCATAGAATTTACGAAATCTATGACGGCGGCGGCTATCTTATCTTCTCCACCAAGGGTGATAACAACACCTCTGCCGACCCTCTTACCGTACATGAATCGGAAGTTGTAGGTAAATATTCCTTCCGTGTGCCCGGAGTCGGCAAAGTTTTCGACTATCTCCAGACCAGCACCGGCTTCCTTATCGTAATCGTAATTCCCGTATTCCTTTTCTTCCTGTTCCACCTTGTTCAGTTCTTCAGAGTTCTCTTCGAGTATCAGAACGTCAAGAACCGTATCAAATTTGAGCAGGAACGCGGCCGCACCGAAGACCTTATCGATCAGGAGCAGAAGCGCCAGACCGAAGCCCAGGCAGCAGCACGCGCGAAAATGGAAGAAGAGATCCGCGAGCGTCTGAGAGCGGAGATCATGGCTTCCATGGCCGCACAGCAGGCAGCACAGCCCGCTGAACCCGAAAAAGCAGAAGAAGTTTCTGAAGAAGCTCCCGCAATCGAAGCGGAAGAAGTTCCTGAAGAAGCTCCCGCAGAAGAAATAGAAGAAGCTGCAGAAGAAGCAGAAAAAGCGGAGGAAACAGCGGAAGTCTGATTTTCTCCTGGAAAAAACAGGTGAGATTTGATGAATAATTTCTTTAATTATTTTACAGAGGATATCGGCCAGGTTTTTCAGGCTTTTGTTGAAGTGCTCAGTTCAATTTTCAACTTCCTGAACTATCTGTTCAATTTCCCCATGAGGATGAATATAATCAAAGAGCACAGCGCAAGTTTCAGCACCACCGACTGGGTTATGCTGCTTATTGCGAACATTATGATAATTGCTCTTTGCGGAATTATCATCTATTTTGTCGGAAAACTTATTACAAAGGTTTTCCATGGGGGAATTTCCCGAAAAGAATACGATAAAATGACTGCCCAGGTCCGCACCCTTCAAAGGGAACTTCTGCGTTCCAACTATGAAAAGGATAAGATACTTTCTCTCAAAATGGGCGATCCGGAATTTCCCGAACCGGAAGAAGAAAAAAAAGAAGGGGAAGAAGGAGAAGAAACCGCTCTTCAGCTTTCAAACCGCAACACTGTGGATTCTCCCTGCATCGATCCTTCGGACAGCCGTTTCTTCCGTCTTACCTGTGTTGACAACTTCTATAAAACCGACTATGTAAAGCCGGAATATGACAACGAAATAACCCTTGAGCAGATTTGTGAGCAATTCAGAAATTTTGCCGCTTCCCAGCTGAAACTCTATTATGACATTGACATGATGCGTTTCTTCCTTGCTTCAATGGGAACTTCAAGAATTATAATCCTTCAGGGTATTTCCGGTACAGGTAAAACCTCCCTTCCCTATGCCTTCGGAAAATTTGTCCAGAAGGACACAACGGTTGTTTCCGTCCAGCCTTCCTGGCGTGAAAGAACCGAGCTTTACGGTTATTTCAACGAATTTACAAAAAGATACGCCGAAACGGAATTCCTTCAGGCGATTTATGAATGCAACTATTACCGCGATCCTCATATTGTAATCCTTGACGAGATGAACATTGCCCGTGTTGAGTATTACTTTGCGGAAATGCTCTCAATCCTTGAGATGCCTCTTCAGGAGGAATGGAAAGTTGATATCGTAACCGCCGTATGGGATAACGACCCCTGCCTTATCGAAAACGGAAAAGTACAGATCAGCAACAACGTCTGGATAGTCGGTACCATCAACAACGACGACTCAACCTTCGCCGTTGCGGATAAAGTTTACGACCGTGCAATTCCGATCGACCTTGACAGCAGAGCCGATCCTTTTGAATGTGAAATGACCGATCCGGTTTATATATCCACCGACCGCCTTAACGAACTTTTTGATAAAGCAAAAGACGAATATCCTGTTTCTCAGGAAGTTATGGATAAGCTTG
This sequence comes from Oscillospiraceae bacterium, assembly GCA_045636625.1. Classification (GTDB taxonomy): domain Bacteria; phylum Bacillota; class Clostridia; order Oscillospirales; family Ruminococcaceae; genus UMGS1668. Next base: position 25,044 of record JAZTXW010000023.1, on the reverse strand, counting down.
AACTTGTAAACGCTTACCTTATTAAGAACTTCCGCCTTGCTTTCGGTAACCGAATCATGAAACAGATCGGCGACTTTGTTCCGTGTTTCATCGCCTGCGGCGGAACTGAAATTCAGGCAATCGACTTTATTGTTGCAAAAAAAGTTCTCCGTAAATTTGAATCTTTGAGCCTTGGATTTATGAAAGACGAACTTACAAAATTCAGCGGATATCTTGATAAAGTTTTCGGAAAAAACAATATGGTCATCTGCAAGGAATATATTGAACAGCTGAAGAAAAACAACTGATTTTGTCCACCATGAAAGGAGCCGCTTATGGCTGCATCCACGAAAAAACCTTCCGGAAAAACCGGAGCAAAAAAGAAGGATTCGATTATTGATCCTCTTTACGAAAAATACACGAAAAGTGTCATAAGAGCTCTTGGAAGCACGGAATTTTACGAATTTTTCATGGACGCTTTTTCAAGAGCGGAAAACCAGTTCCAGTTTTCCAACAGAAAAATGGAAAAAACCGTTGACCTCAACTGGGTCGACGCAATAGAGGAATCTCTTCCGGCAATTCAGAATATTATTTCGAATCCCCGCAACATCATCAAGGAAGATGAACTTATAGTAAACGTTGCAAACGCGAAAAAAGCGGGTTCGGATGTTGTGCGCCATCTTGCGCAGCACGCAAGCCTTGTTGAAAAATACGATTATGAAACCGGTGAGGTCCGCCCCAGCAAGCTTATGCAGAAATACCGCGAGGATACCATCGGACTTTATGAAAACCGACTTGTTTTCACAGCCCTTGAAGCTGCATTCCAGTTTGTAAAAATCCGTCACGATGCGCTTTTCTCCGCAATGAGCGACGAATTCGGTGCAAAGCTCAAAGTTGATTCCACCATGGAAACCGCAACCGAACTTGTTCATCTTGATATGTTCATGCATATCAAGGAAACGGACAGCGCCATTGAAACCGACGACAAAAACGGTCACGTTTTTGAAAGAATTTCAAAAATTTACAGAATCCTGAGCGTCCTTATGCGAAGCCAGTTTGCACAGCAGATGGCAAAAATGCCAAGAGTTAAGGGCGCACTTACCAAAACCAACGTTCTTAAAAAGAACCCGGAATACCGAAGAGTTATGGCTCTTCTGGAATTCATCAGAAGCTATGACGATATCGGTTATACTATTCGCGTTATCGAACAGAATCCGGAAATCAACGAAACCATGGAAAGGGATATCTACCACAATATCCTTTTCAACTACCTTATACTTAAAGGATATCTTGAAGACGAGCGCGACAGAAGAATCCCTGCCCCGGCAAAGAGCAAAAAACGCGCGCTCCGTCCGAAATTCATAAAAGAAATCATCGAGGAACTTACGGAAGATTACGACCTTCCGGATATCGAGATCCGCAAGGTGCTCATCGAGGAGCTTACGAAAGAACAGCTTATGCTCGAGGAAGAAGCGGAGCGCCGCAGACTTGTTGAAGAACAGGAGCGCCGCCGCCTTGAGGAACAGGAAAGACTTCGCCTTGAAGCGGAAGCTGAAGAAGCAAGACGCAGAAAAGCAGAAGAGGAAGAAAAAGAACGGCTTCGCAAAGAAGAAGAAGCGGAAAAACAGCGCCTCTGGATCGAACAGATGGAGCGGGAAGCGGAAGACCGCCGAAGAACAAAAATCTTCATGGAAGAACTTACCCGCTTTGCCGAAGGGCTGGATGAACGCAGAGAAGCAAGAGAAGCCGCCGTTGCAAAAAGGCTTGAGGAAATCAGAGCCTTTGAAGAAGCAGAACGCCGCAAGGAAGAAGAAAAACGGCGCAAAGAAGAAGAGGCAGAGCGCCTTCGTCTTGAAAAAGAAGCCGAGGAAGAACGCATCCATAATATCCAGGCACAAAGAGAAGCCGAGGATATCCGCAGATGCGAAATCTTCGGTAAGGAGATCGAAGGTTTTGTTTCCGCCCTTGAACAGAGAAAAGAAGCGAGAACTTCCGCTATCGAGCGCCGCATAAAGGAAAAAGCCGCGTTCGAAGAAACCGCAAGACTTATGGAAGAAGCGGAACAGCGCAAGATCGAAGAAGAGATACGCGCAAGGGAGGAAAAGGAACGCCTTATCCTCGAAAAAGAGCAGCGTAAGGAACAGGCGCAGAAGGACGAAATCCTTTCCGCACCTTATAAAGAGGAAATCGTTGTATTCCTTGAATCTCTTCCGAAGAGAATCGCTATCCGCGAGGCGGAAAACAGAAGAATACAGCTTGAAAAAGAGCAGAGAGAGCTTGAAAAACAGCGCCGCCTTGCCGCAAGAGCAGCAAGAAGATAATTTTTATTCAAACCGAGAAAGAAAGAACCGGAGAGGTAAAAGCTATGACGAAAATTTATTTCAAGTTAATAGCGATGGCCATGGCGCTGGTGCTTTCCGTATCGGTGCTGATAATGTCGTCCTACGCATGGATGGTCCTTTCCGGAAATCCGGCAGTGAGCGGGATACAGGTCGCAATCGGCGGAGGAAATACTATCCTTGTTGCGCCTGATATAAAAATCGGTGAAGGAAGCGAAGCTGTCCACTATCCCGGATTTTTTTCCGATAAGCTGAATTTCGGAACAAGCTCAAGTTATGAGTATCTTAATGGAATCGGCGGACTTACCCCGGTTTCAACTTCCAACGGAATCGATTGGTTTCTTTCGGATACCCGTATAGATTTCACTCTTGATCACGCAAATATTTCTTCCGATGAAAAGGAAAAAATAAGCAAGGGAAACTATATCTATCTTGATTTCTGGGTGGTTTCTCCAAGCGGGGATTATAAACTCCGTGTTTCCACCGGCGACGAAAATCCCAACGGAGGCAGCTTTGTAATCGATCTTCTCGAACCGATCGAAACGGAAGAAGGCTGGAGCCTTACCGAACCGGAAGGCAGCGCAGCCGCGGCTATCCGCATAGGTTTTCTTGCAAATGAATATCAGGCGGATACCGCAGCAATGCTTGCGTATCAGAATACCCATGCGTATGACAAAAGATACACCGCTCTCCGTGGTATTTACAGCGAACCGGATACCGGAGCGACGTATGGCGGTTCTGTTTTTACGATTTATGAACCGAACGCAGACTATCACCCGGGGAAACCTGAACTTGAAGGAAAGTATGCCGTTACGGAATACAAATCCATGGAAGATCATCCCTATGATATAGAAAATCATATTACCGCCCAGCTTAAAAGCAGCTGGATGACCGAAGGCAAAACCATCGGCGGCGAATTTGCGACCGCGGCGTTCGGCAAAGTTTATGACGGAATGGAACCGAAAGAGGTAATGTCGCAGTTTTACAGAGGCAGACTTCAGGGACAGATTGCTCCTTATGTGCAAAAAGGCGATTTTGTGAAAACCTGTAAAAATCTCGGCGACGGAATGGATCTGAACGGTGGAACGGTTGAACTCGGCGGTGCGACAAATGACGTTTCAATTATAATGCTGGAACAAAACAAGCCCCAGCGAATCAGAATGTTTATCTGGCTTGAAGGAAAGGATATTGACTGTGAGGCAAGCGCGGCTTCCGCAAAATTTGCGGTGAATATCGAGTTTGCCGGTGAATCTGTAGGAAATGAGTAATATTATAAAAGAAAGCGGGGATGTCCGCCTTCAGAAAAAGATAAGCGCCCTTGTAACGGTGCTGCTTGTTCTGGCGGTAACCCTTTGCCTGTATGCGACCATACAGGTTTTAAGCAAAGGATATGCAAATATCGGCGGTTTTATGATGTTCCGTGTTGTGACCGGAAGTATGGAACCTTCAATTCCTGTAGGTTCGCTGCTTTTGACAAAAGAAACGGATATCGGAAACATCGAAGAAGGCGATATTGTGTGCTTCCGCACACAGATATCCGAAATCTGGGGAAAGATTGTTACCCACAGAGTTGTGGAAGTTATAGAGCCGGAACAGGGAAGGATCCTTCTTGAAACGAAGGGCGACGCAAACCCGGTTGCGGACAGTTATTACGTGGATGAATCAAATCTGCTTGGAAAAGTTATCTGGCATACGGGAGATGGGAGCATGTTTGCGGATATTATATCCCTGTTCACTAATGAAATCGGTTTTCTTGGATTTATCGCTTTGCCAAGCCTTTTGCTGGCGGGTCTGATTCTGAGGAATACAGTCGAAAATATCCGACAGGATATGCTTCTTGCCCTTGAGCTTGAAAAGCAGAAGAATGTTTCCGCAGCAGCTGCGGAAGAAGATCCCATCGGAATGACCGACGAAGAATATAAAGAAATGTACGAACGAATCCGTTCTGAACTTATGGAGGAGCTGACAAATTCTGATGAAATTCGATCTCAGGAATCTGGATCTGACGAAGATCGATCTGATGAAATTCATACGGAACAAGAGCAGTGTTCCGGAGAACCCAAAACTGAATAATAACGTTTCCGCCTCTCCGGAATCTTTTGAACTTGCAAAAGTTCAGAAAAGCATATATATGAAGGCGGGTCTTGCGCTTTTAACAGTGGTGCTCACCGTAGTTATCCTTTTCGCGATGACTTCCGCATGGTACACAAATATAGTACATACAAGCGGACTTATGTTCGAAGTTGAACCCTGGGGATTCAGCGGAGAAGTTGTTGTTGACCAGAACCCCATAAAAGCAGGTCCCGGGGACAGCGGAACGGTGAATCTCAAAGTTCTGCGCAATTCCCAGGAAGAAAATGAAGAAGGCGAAGTTTCCGCAATTCTTGATGAAGAAGCTTCCGTGGAGATCAGCACCGATATAATCGACGTTGATATAACGATTGATAAAAGCATAATGGCTGAAACGATTCAGCAGCGAATTTTCTTCTATGTGGACAGCAGCGCCGTTATAAACGGCGAAAAAGTTGAGAAAATTTACGTAAACAATAAAGAAAATTACGTTTACGCTCTTTTTGGCGGAAGCGACCTTATAATTTCTGAAGAAGCCAGCAACGTTCCGGAACTTAAATGGGAATGGGTCTATGACGTTCTCGGTTATTACGTTTACGGAATAGGCGTGGAAGAAAACGGAACGGTAGTAAGCGTCAGCAATCCGGAGTATCTCCGACCCATTGAATATGACCTTGACAAAGCAACATTTGATGAAAACACTTATGAACTTCTGACAGTTGACGGCACCACAACTCCGACCGAGTTTCTCAATTCTGTTTTTGAATCGGACGGTTACGTTGTGACGGAAGGTGACGGATATACCGGATACGTTTTTGGTGAAAACGAAATTATCGAAAGCAAGAAATATTACCCGGTAAAAGTTGATGAAAACGGAACCGGCGTTTATGCTTATATCTGCGATTATTTTGAGATCAACAGCGCGACAGATTTTGATACAAATCTCGGAAATCTTGCATACCAGGCAGCACAGAAAGACAGCACCCTTACCGAAGAACAGATGGCAAGCCTCAGATTTGAAGCAAAAATCACTGTTTCCGCACAGGAAAGGGAAATTGTACCCGTGGAAGTTTCAAGCTATGAGGAACTTCTGGATGCTATGGAAAGCCAAACCGCCGAAGCGGTCAAGCTGACGAAAGATATAAGCCTGGGAGAAAATTATCTTGATCTGAGCGGAAAGGAACTTACGATAGACCTGAACGGAAATACCCTGTCCGGTAATGGAAGATATCTTATAAGATCCAAGGACGGTTCAGTAACTTTGCTTAACGGAAAAATGGAAGGAAAACCGGGAACAGATAAAAAATCCTATGCGGTTTATTCCTGGGGAGAATCTGTTTTCAATGCAAGCGGTGTCGTGGTTTCCGGAAACGATTACGGTTTCTGTATCTGCGACGATACGGTTTCGAAAATAGTGGGCTGTACCATAACGTCGGACCAGAGTCCGCTCATTGTTTATGGAAACGATTCTTCCGATGAAACGAAAAAACTCAATATTATTATTGAAAACAGTACCTTTGTAAGTGAAAACGGCGTTGCCATTATGGGTAACGGAAGCAAAGGAAGCTGGGGAACGGAAATTTCCGTTATCAACAGTACAATTACTGGAAACAAAGCAGCGGTATATCAGCCCCAGAATTACAGCAGCATGACTATTTATAAGAGCACGCTTGAAGGTAACACGGGAGTTGTAATCAAAGGCGGTTCAGTCGAGATAATTGACTCCACGGTAACCGGAACAGGCAGCATAGCGGACAATCCGACAGCACCGGCAAGCGGATTCAGCGACACCGGCGATGCGGTGCTCATTGAAACAAACTATGGTTATGACATAAACCTTGAAGTAACGGACGGAATTCTTAACGCAGTAAATAAAAACTCCGAAATAATCCGCATATATCCCGAAAAAACGAACGTGAAAGTCAAAATCGTAAGCGGAATATTCAGCAAGGCAATTACAAATCCCGGATGGGTGGCTGCAGGTTCTGAACTTTTAAGCGAAGGTTTGAAAGTCCAGAAAAAATCCGCAGAATAATCATCGAATAAAAACAAAAGGAGAAAGCCTATGGAAAGAGAGAAAAAGAATAGCTCCCTTTGGCCGATGCTGGCTTTGGCTTTTCTCCTTTGTTTCGGAATTTTCGTTGCCTCCACCGGAACAGCCTTCGGACGCTATAAAACAAATAACGAAGGCACAATAGTTTTTGAAATGCGCAAACCGGCGGAGATTTATCTTGGAAAAATTTCCGGAACAGAAGACGGAAAAGAATATTTTGTTCCTTTTTCCAATGGAGAAACACCCGAATGGGTTTCCGACGGAAGCATATCCACTCTTGAATTTGCCGTTTCCAACGGAACGATGACGGATGAAAGCATAATGAAAACGAACGAGTTTTCTGAAGAGGATTTAAGGTTCAGGATCCGTCTTATAAGCGACCTTGGGCTTACCGAAGGTGCGGAAACAAACGATTCCGCGGAGATCGTATCAATTCCTGCGGAGGTCACCGTAACGATGACCCCGAAAGGATCCGACGAAGGAACCGAAAAAACAGCCTTTGCGGAAAGGATACTGAGCGGGTCAACCCTTTTCTTCAGAAAAGGAGAAGGATGGATCTATTCGCTCCGTGACGAAAACGGAAATGAAATCGGCTGGGACCTTAAAGGCGGAGAGATTTCGTATGTAAAAATCAAGATTAAAGTCGATACATCAAAAATCAATGCGGCGGCTCTTAATATGGAACCGCAGATCATTGTTGAAAAAGCAGAATGACAAACTATGGAAAGGAGAATGAACAATGGCAAACAAAAGAATAAACTTTTGCTGTGTTCTCCTTTCGGCTGTTTTATTTATGACTTTCATTTTAATCGGAACAACAGAAAGCTATGCAAGATATGAAGATACTTTTTCATGCAGAACGGTTCTTGTTCCGGGCGAGAAAAACACCGCGCAAAGCGATCTGCTCGTTATGAGCACCGATGCTCAACAGATTGTGCTTGTCGGTGAACTTTCTTCCGAAAGCAGAACAAAAACGGTTTCCTTCAATATCACTGCCGGAGAAAATCCGGAAAAAGGAAAATTTTCTTTGACGAACGGCAGCACAGGCTACGTTGAAGTTCTGGCGAGCACGGATTCCGGAAATCTTGAGCACGCAGAACTTACGGTTCCGGAAGGGACCTCAAAAAAAGTCACACTGACTTTTACAGCAAAAGATATGGCTTTCAGTTCTCCCCATGAGGAACTTGATCTTGACATAGAGGTTATATGGGGAGAGCTTAAAGGTACTTTCCGGGTAACGATACCGGAAATCAAGGCTCAAGAACAGGAAAGCGGCGGAGAAACAGCTGATGAACCACAGAACCTTGACCTGAACTCTTCCGAAGAAGCTGAAGTTCCGTCGGAACCGCAGACTGCGGAAGAGGAAGCGGAGAATAAAGGACCAGCTGAAAACGGAATTATGAGCATCGGTATTTTCGATGCTTCCGGGCTTCTTCCCGTAAAAGTTACGCTTAAAGACGAAGCGACAGAAGCGGTTTTCGGAATGTATGATCAGAACAAGCAGGAACCGCAGAACTTTCCGGCAAAAACAAGGTTCAGCCTTGACGGCGGAGAAACCTTTTTCATCCTGGCAGAAGAAAGCAAAGCTGAAATAAACAAAGAGGACATTGATCAGGACAAGGGAATCCTTTTTGATTTCAGCAAAACAAACCTTGCCGAAACCGAAAGCATTTCCGTTGCAATGCGGCCGTGGAACGGCGGCCTGGCCGATCAGATATGTTCTGTAACAGTTGACACCGGTGCTGAAAAATTTTTCAGAACCGAGGAATATTCCGGAGAAGCAATGATCGAAGTTTCCAGAGATGAAAGCGGAGAAAGAACCGGTTCTGAAGGTTGGAAGATATGCACACTTGACGGAAGCAATTCCATTGAGTTTTTCTTCCCGGCGGAATGGGCGGAAGCCGAACTTTCCGCAACGGTCCAGATCCTTACCCTTGCGGAAAACGGAACAGCCGTTTATAACAGCGCGGAAGAAATTGTCACAGAATATAAGGTGAACGAGGAAACCGGAATCCAAAGCCTCAGGATCGGAACGGACGGAAAATCTCCCAAGGCGGGAACCTACCGCGTTTATTTAACCTGGAAATACAAGGATATCGTTTTCATGAAAACCGAGATTCCATTTTTTATAAATTATTCAACCCCTTTCGGCAGTGTGCCGGACAGTCAGGAGGTGCCTTATGGTAACTGAAACTCAAAAACGAATAGAGGCATATCAGAATCTTCTTCCGGGAATCCGGGAAAAAGTTACGGCGGTGGCATTGTTGCTTGCGCTTTCTGTAATCATGCTCACTTCCGCGTCCTTCGCGTGGCTTACCATTTCACGCGCACCGGAAGTTTCTTCCGTAACCACCAATATTGCTGCAAACGGAAGCCTTGAAATTGCGCTGGTTTCGACACAGTCCGATGAAGAGGGAAACGTTGTCATAGTTCAGCCGGAAGAGTCGGCAGTCGGAGACTCAATGGCAAAACAGGACGTAAGACTGGCCAACATTACATGGGGTAACCTTATAAACCTCGGCGATCCGAGCTACGGTCTTGATAAAATCGTTTTGCGTCCCGCCCAGCTTAATGAGCGAAACCTTAATACCATTCCTCTTTCTTCCGCGGTTTTCACAGAAGACGGAAGGGTCGAAAGATTGGACAACAACTTCCGATATGCTAAATGGCATATGCCCGAAGATGACAAACCCGGATATTTTGAAATTACCGACGAATTCGGAATCCGAGCCATATCTTCGGTAACATTTACGGATATCGGAGGAGAAGCGGCGGCTACATTAAAATATAACGAGCTTCTCACCTTAACAACCAGCTTTAATGACAAAGCGGCAAGTGAATATCAGAAACTTGAAAACTCCGAATATATGGGTCCTCTTACGGAAATAGTCAGCGTTTATGCACAGGGTTATCTTGACAATGTGGATAATCCGGTCGTAACCGAGGTGCAAATAGACAGCCTTATAACAACGTACGAACAGTTTATAAGGGCGCTGGATGCAGAAGCAGAGGCTATAGCTGCATGTATCAACTTCCAGTATTATCTGGCAAGAGAAGAAGAAACCGCATATACTAAAGATCTTGTATACGCAATGACTTCGGAAGATATCAATAAGCTGACAAACGACGGAATACAGATCAAAAATATAAACGAGTTCATTACTGACCATGCAACCATTCTGGCAGATAAGGCAACGCTGGAATCTTATGTCGGAGACAAAACCTTCAACGACATAGAGGCCATGGTCGACAGGCTTATAAGCATAAGCACGGTCAAAATCGACGGTAAGAACGTTGATAAATTCGTAAGCGATATTATCGCTTCGATAAAAGCGAATATTCTTGGCGCGTTCGGTATATTGAACGATACATTTGATGTAAGAATCCAAGAAGGAATTTTGAAAAGATTTGAAAACAGAACCGGCGAAAGAATAAACGTAAATACGACCATAAAAATCAAATATATTATTGAGGCTAATCCTAAAGTCAACATCCAGACCGTAGCGGACAGCAATTATTTCTCCGAGGATATGGACTATGCGGATGGACTTTATCAGGAAGGTCTCAGCAGCGGACGTTTTGAGGATTTGCAGGCAACCGCCGGTGATACTTTCGGTCTTGCGGTCGATTTCTGGGTAAGAACAAACGCTTCCAACAGCCATCTTATTCTTGAAGGAAAAACTATCTACGATACTGAAGGAAGAGAAGTTGTTCTTCAGACTAAAGACGCAGAAGGCAACCTGGTTGACGTTTACAGTGTCACCAGAATGCAGGAAGTTGAATATGAAGGCACTAAAGTGGAAATGGGTGTTGAGCACAGAATCTATGAATCCAACGCAGTTCTGTGGTTCGACAGTACCGACCCTGATACTGAAATCGTTCTTAAAAACGGTGAAATACCGTTAAAAACCAATAATAAAGTCACCATTGGCAATGAAGAGTTCGACGTTTACACCATTACCAGAACCGTTAACGGCGTTGAAACTGAATATAATATTTATCAGAAAGAAACAACCGCGTGGTTCAATGTGGAAGATAACATGCGATTTGTTCTTGAACCGGGAGAAGAAGAGAACAAAAAGCTTGTAAAAACAATGGTATATGACGTTGTCGGATACGAGGGTGAAAACAGAGTATGGGACGAGGAAACAATAAACAATGCTCTTATTACCCAGGGCAACCTTACGACCCAGGGCATGGGCAGCTGCTATGTCTATTATGCTGATACCCCCGAAGACCAGCAGCAGAGCCTTGAACTTCTCAAATCTCTGTACGTAGTATTTGCAGATGCAAACGGCGAAAAACTTGCGACAGCATTTATGGATACCGAAAAAGCTTACGAGGATAACGGCCGTGTTACCGTTCCTCTTGTGCTGGATCCCAAAGACAGCGATTATCTCGGTACCGAAGATGAAAAAGATATCCACGGTATTACCGCGCTTAATCAGAACGAAGCAACGCTTATTACCGCTATTATTTATCTTGAAGGTACAAATCTCGGAAACGATGACGTTCTTGCGGCTTCAAATATCCAGGGACAGCTCAACATCCAGTTCGGAAGCAGCCACAGCCTTGTTCCTGTTGAGGACGAAGAACTTCTCAACTCGGTAATTTCAATTTCCGCATCCGTTACCGAAGATGAACTCAACTATGATACAAACAATCTTACAACAGGCGTAGAGGTAAATATCTCCGGTATTGAACCGGAAACTGTGGAAGCTTTCTTCCTCCGTTCCATTAACGGAAACCAGGGTTCCCGTGAAGACACCATGACTTTCACCAAAGAATCCGACGGAAAATGGGTGAGCAGCTATACCTTCGACGCTCCCGGTAATTATGTTCTCCGTACGGTTATTGTTGACGGACAGGAATATATCCTTGAAGATGTTCCGGCAGTAACCGTAGCAGGTTTCACTGTGGAGGATGTAAAATACATACACACAGTTGAAAAGAATATCAGCATATTGACCGCGGAAGATTCTTACAAAGTTGATCTCAGCGTAAAATTTGCTTCGAACGATGAGAGCAAGATGCCCAGAACCGTCCAGGGAAGATTCTTTAAATCGGGCGCTTCTGTAACCGTTGATTTCAAATACAACCCGACAAGCGGATCCTGGGAAGGTTCGGGATCGTTTACAACTTCCGGCGAATATACGCTTGAAAGCCTTGTTCTTGACGGCGAATATTTCGGATTGGAAGCAAACAAACGACTTTCTGCAAACGTAAAGCTTGGTATGAAAGTAAAAATCGAAACAAGTTCCCCGCTTTCTTTCAAAGCGGATCCCGATATCATGACCGATGACCAGAAACTTCTCAGACTCAGAGTAAGGATCATGGATAACACCGGAGCGGAGCTTGAAGGTCTTACCGGCGCAAAACTTTATTACAGAAACCAAAGGGCGGGAACGGATCCTCTGGATACGAACCTTACCTGGAACGGTTCGTATTATGACGGATATCTCCAGTCCGTAGGCGCACCGTTCGGCGTATGGAGATTCAGCGAAGTCAGAGTAAGCGGAAACACAATTTCCAAAGCTACGGAATCTCCGGAGTTTACGTTCATTTCTCCGTATTCTCCTGAATACAAAGGCCATACCACTCCTGCTGATCAATATGCGGGATATAACGATACTTATATGACTGCAACTGTTTCCAACTCCGACGCGGCAGCAGGCATTCAGGCATACATCATCAAAGAAGGAGCCAGCGAAGGACAGTGGGTCGATTTTGATGAAGAAAGATCTGAAGCGGTAGAAGGAACCCAGAATAACAATTGGGTATTCGCTGTTCCGGGACAGGAAGAAGGAACATGGAATCTCACAAGGCTCAAACTTTGGGGCGTATATGTCGGAGATATCATGTACACCGAAAACTCCCCGCTCTACATTGATGTTGAGGAAGAAGCAGGCGAAAGAGAAAACAGCACCTATGTTTATAAAACTGTAGATGTTGTTGTTGAAGATTACAGCGGAACGAGAGACTTTAACGGTGTCGCTTTCCAGACGCATCCTGTTTCTGCAAGCGCATTTAAAGTAACATTTGTACATAAGAAAACGAATGGCGAACGAATTACTTATGATTCGACTATTATTAAAGAACCAAAACTGACTTTTGAATACGTTAAAGGAACATCTGAGGAAAAAGGCGGATATACCAACAGCGAATTTGAAACCAATGGTTATAGCTTTGGGGTAGATCTCAATCATAAGGGTAGCGGAGTATTTGAAAACCTTTCAACTTCTTTTGTATATGCCGGTGAATATAAGACAACTCTTACTTATACAGTGGCAGGCGACAAGACATATACTATCAGTAGCAGCGATGCAAATGGCGAAGGTACAAAACTTCCGGAATTTACTGTAAGTTCTGTAAAACCGACGGTAGAGATTGAATCGATTTCTCCGAGTGGAAGCCATACCTCTGCTTCGTCAAACGGTGATAGGACTGTTACATCTGCGATCACAAGTGACAAAAAATCTGCGACAGTATATCCTAAGTCAAAATGTAAATACACTTATATCATCTTTGTGGGAAACGTACTTACTGGAGCGACTGTAGAGGAAGTCCCTAAAGTAACTTTGAAGTTAGATGGAATAGGTAATGCCAATGTAGCAACGTTAGTATTTACCACTACCGATAATAACGGAAGGGTATATATGTACACTGGCGATAATAATGTAGGAGAAACAAATGCATTTACATGGAATAGGGGAGAAAGCACCTGCCAAAGATATATCAGTAATATTAACAGACAAGACTGTGGTGGATCTACTTTTGCAGGTACATTGACCTCCGAAAGCAATATTACGCTTAAGTACGGAGATATGGAATTCGTGGTTGCTACAGATGTAATTACAATAATCAGTAATTCACCAACATAATAATTGGATAGCCATCTTTGAGATGGCTATCCAACTAGGAGAAAAATGTTTAATTATCAATTAATTTTAGTGCTTATTTTGAGCACTACTATTATGGGAATATTAATGACGATGCAAATAAAGTGGTACGCGTTACCATTATGGAATATAATTCCAATAGCAGTAGTGCTCGTTTTTACTGGTGTGATTGGTTCACAGATATGGTTTTTTGTGGAGAACGGATATTTTACAGGTAGGTCACTTTATGGTGCAATTGTTTTCTCACCAATCGTTTTTTTGCCGGTTTCAAAACTGTTGAAAATAAAATATTCTGAAACATTGGATTTTATTGCTCCGGGAGGTTGTTTTACACTTGCTTTGGTGAAAATTCAATGCTTGAGAGACCATTGCTGTGAGGGAATGGTTTTGTATATTGATGAAAATCATATGTATGTCAGATTCCCAAGCCAAAAAGTAGAAATGGTTGCGTTTCTGATAATATCAGCGATTTTGTTTTATATGGCAAGCAAACCTAAGTTCAGAGGAAAAATTTTCCCTTGGTTCCTGGTGCTGTATGGAGGTTCAAGATTTTTTCTTGATTTTCTGCGCGAAACAGTGCCATCATATTTGTTCGGACTATCGGCCGGTTCGTTCTGGTCACTATGCTCGTTTATAATTGGAATAATAGTTTTGATCGTTATGAAAAGAAAAGCAAAAAGAACAGATTCTTCGCTTTGCTCAGAATGACAAAGACAAAAAAGGAGGGCACCACCAAATGCTTGATTCAATAACTAAATATATTCCGCGGATTTTGGCGGTGCTTCTTGCTTTTTCGCTTGTTTTTGCCGCGGCGCCGATGGTTTATGCCGAAGAAGGTTCCTGCGGAGCGGGCCTTAACTGGTCTTTTTCTGCCGGAACGCTTACAATAACCGGTTCCGGAAAAATGAACGATTATGAAGACGGAAATTTTGCACCCTGGTATGATTTTCGCGAGGATATCGTTCGCCTTAACCTGCCGAACGGAATTACTTCTATCGGAAAGCTTGCATTCTATGAATGCAAAAATCTTATGTCCGTAACAATTCCTTCTTCCGTAACGGAAATAGGGGAAAGCGCATTTGCTTTCTGCGAAGGAATGCAGATGCTTTCAATGGGAAGCGGAGTTGAAAAAATCGGAAGATCCGCTTTTTCGGATTGCTATTCCGTTGCGGCAATAAGCATTCCGGGTTCAGTAAAATCCCTGGGAGCAAAAGCTTTCTATCGCTGTGAAACAATTACAACCGTTACCGTTCCGGGAAGCGTAACGAGCATGGGTGTTTCTGTTTTTTCCTATTGCTCGAACCTTGTTTCCGCAACGATAAACGCTGATATTACAACGCTTCCGGAATACACTTTTTACGGCTGCGAAAAACTGAGCACCGTAAAACTTCCGGACAAAGTCACCGAAATCAATGATTATTCTTTCGGCGAATGCAACACCCTTAATACGGTTTATTACAACGGAGAGGATCTTCCTTCGGAGCAGATCAAGGAAAGCGTTGGCGAAAGTGCTCCTGCATTTTCGGAAAACGGAAGCGTTTCTTCCGGAGATACATCCGGGAAAACGGGTTCCGATATAATCACTGAAAATCCCGACGGCAGCACAGATATTGACTCGACAAGAGTCAGCGAAAGCGAAAACTCAACCGTTTCTACATTTACGGAAGGAACGATTACACCGGAAGGTGAGGTTACAGTTTCGGATACAAGCATAAATGCTGTTGTAAAAAACGATTCCGGCTGGACCGAAACCACAGAATCCACCCAGGATATGCTGGACACTCTTGAAACTGCCGGAAACAACAGCGACAAGCACGTGGAGATGCGCCTTTATCTTGAAGAAGGCGCTTCCGTTGACGGAGAGTTCATCGAAACTATCGCGGGTAAAGATGTTACCGTAACGATCATGACCGCGGACGGTTCCGTATGGAAAATCAACGGCAAGGATATTGACGTTGCGGAGCTTTCGGGAGAATACAGTCTTTCGTATATTCTTGAACAGGGAACGCCGGAACTTTGCGAGGAGCTCGGCGTGAGCACCGCTTTCGTGCTCAGATTCCTTGCTCCTGCTCAGGTCAATGCAGAGGTGCTCATTCACATAGGACCTTCCTACGGAAGACAGAACGCGACCCTTTTCCAGCGCGATAAAAAGGAGTCCGTCCGTCTTCAGAGCGTTGTTATTGACGGAGAAGGCTATGCTCATTTCTATCTTGGTTCCGTAAGCGAGAAAACGGAATATTATATCGCTATAAATCTTCCCGGTGCAGAGGAAGAAGCCATTGTTCCGCAGAATATGATGGCGGAGTACGGAAACCTTGAATATACCGAGCCGATTCAGTACGAAATAACCGGAAGAAAATCTTCCTGGGGAATGGATCTCGGCCAGGTAATGGGGATCCTCGGAATAGTCATGGCGGGAGTTATAATTCTTGTCGGCGGAATCATGTTCATCTGGAATAAAGCAAGACTCAAAAACGGATATGTGCCGGATTTTGAGGACGATAAAGAATAAATTTTACAAAAAAACACCCGGTAAAAACCGGGTGTTTTTTTATGATTTTTATTCCATTTTTGCTTGGAAAAACCTTGCATATTATATAGAAGTGTGATAGAATATTATCGAATAGTTATAGCCGTATTGTGCCCTTTTTTCAAGAAACCAATGTTTCACTGCGGAAAAAAACGGTAATTTTTACCGAAGAAAAAAAGGGAATGATCGGCGGAAAATCTGTATGCTTTTGCATACGTAACTATAGGAGGAGATATGATGAAAACCAAAACCCCGATTCTGTCGCGTTGTTTGGCAATGCTCCTTGCGTTGGTTCTTTCTTTTGCCAACGTTCCGGGCCTTGTTGCAACCGCATTCGCGGCAGAGCATGCTGTTTCCGCAGGTTCTGTTGTTGCACACAACTATGACCTCACAGAAGCAGAAAAAGCACTTCTCGAATCCGGATATCTTGCAGGAGATTATACCATCCCGTACGATCTTCCCGAAGAATCCGACGTTGTGGTAAATGCTGAAGACAAAGAAATTACCGCAGCAGAGAAAGACGGTTGGAAAGCAGAAACCGCAGAAATCGTTGTTGAAGGCGAAACTGTTGAAACTGTAACTCTTACCGCCGGCAAAGGTACTTATACCTATGACGGCAACGCTTTCTCCGTAAAGGTAAAATATGTTCTTGAAGAAAACATTGACAATCAGGAACAAATGCTTGAAGCAATCGTTTCTCTTGTAAGCGGCGTGGAAGCAATCGATACCGCTTATGAAGCAGACACCAACCTCGGTGTTGTTGTAACTGCACTTCCCACCATGAGAAACCTTGCAAATGGAATTAACCTCGGCTGGGCAACCGCACAGTTCGGAGCAGAAGCTATTGCAGCTGTAAATGCATTTGAAGCAGAAACCAAAGCTAACGGCGGCAAACTTGTTCTTCAGGTCGTAAATATGGCTTATGCAACCAGTGCTTCCAAGGTTGAGTATGTACTCAAAAACGGTGCTGATTACAGAGAAAGCCTTGAAAAAACCTACAATAATGTTGCTGCAATTATTAATGACGATCTTTGCAACAATGCCCTTATTGATAGCTATCTTCAGTCCAGCGACCCTGAAGGTTACACTGCTTGGAAGGCATTCAAAAATATCATGCACAACCTTGAGGAAACTCTCGGTGCTGCACTTGAAAGCAACTGGACCGCAGTAGAAGAGGGAACTGCACTTGTTTCTGAAAACGTAAACTATGTAGCTCTTGATTCTCTTGTTGCAAATCTTAACGGAATCACTTCCGTAGAGGTAAAAAATCCTCTTACCGTTGCTGAAACCGCTGTTACTGCAAACATGAACACCAAAAACGTTGCAGTAAAAGTTGTTCTTAACGTTGTTGAAGATGCTGCTGATTCCATGGAACTTGTTGAACATGCAGTTGAAGGCACCGTTATCGTAAACGAAGGCGCAACTTCTGAAGAAGTTACTGCAAAAGTTGAAGCAAGCGGAATCGAAGCTGCTGCAATCGAAGCATGGGGCGACAAATACGTTGCAGAACACTATTACAGAGAAGTTGTTGAAGAAGATGCAGCTTATACTGTAAGCTACTCTCCCAAAACTTACATTGTAACCGGTTTTGTAAGCCTTAAAGTTCCTTACGGATACAAACTCACCCTTCCCAGATACGAAAACGCTGAAGACGCAGAAGCTCCCAAAGCATACGACTATTATGTCGGCGGAGTTAAAACCGCAGAGGGAACCGTAGTCGAAATTCTCGGTGACGTAGAAATCACCCGCAATATCGGCAAAGCTTATTCTGTAAAAACTCTCTATTCCATTATTGCAGAAAACTACGGTGATGAAATTGCAAAAGCAATCCTCAAATCCGGCGCACTTTTCGGCGACGTAACTGTTAACTATCGTGAACCCGATCCTGCAGACGTAACTTCCATCCTTGAACTCAAAGACGGAAAACTTACTGCACAGTATTATGATTCCAACTATGAAAACCTCAAATGGGTTCCTTATACTTACGGCGAAACCGGAACTGAAGAACAGTTCGACGGAACCACCGCAGAGTGGGACGGCAAAGAAGTAAAGGTTCAGTACAGACTTGACCTCACCAACTTCGGCCAGGCAAAAGCACAGGAAATCCTTGCTCTTGTAGCAACCCTTAAAGCTGATGCTGCAGCACAGAAAGACGCTATGGATAACCTTGCTTCCATTTCCGAACTCAGCGAACTTGATAAAGCAAAATTCGGCGCAATGAACGGCGTTATCGACGTAACCGACTTCACTCCCGGCGACGGTAATGAAAACGACGAAGAAAACCTTGAAATGCGCGAATATTTCAAAGAGGTTGTAGGAAAAATCATTAACGACCATATCGATGCAAGCAACGGCAACAAACTCAGACTTTACACCTATGTTTCTAATTATACTGCAGAAGGTTCCAACGGTCTTGGTTATTACTATAAAAATGCTGATGCAATCATTGATGAAATAGGCAAGCTCGCAAGCTATCTCGGCGCAATGACCAGCGAAGAGGAAGCTCTCAGAATCCTTGTTTCTGCGATCGGATATCCTCAGTACGTAGAAAAGATCTCCGGTGTTGAAGAAAACCTCAACAACTATCTTGCAGATCTTTCCGCTCCTAACGCAGTTATCAATGTTGAAGGCGACATCACCGCTCTTGTAGCTGCACTCACCATGGAAGGCGACGTAGATTGTGCTGCTTCCGGTGCTCCTTACGTTGAATCCAAAGTACTTACCGCTATGGACGAAAGCCAGGTCAACATCCAGGTTATGATCAGCACCCCCAACGGTGAAGCAACCGTAACCACTCCTGCAATGGACAAAGGTGCTGTCCTCGGCCAGGATATCGTCAACACTCTTAAAAATGATGTTGATGCAAAAGTTGCAGAACTTCTCGGCGGCAACGAAAAATATTACGATCTTGTTGTTGAAGGCGAAGATATTGATTCTCTCGCAGGCAAAGAAATGAACGCACAGATCAATATCTATTATACCTACACCGCAAAAGTATATACTGTAATTATTGAAGGCGCTGAAGCTCAGACCATCACCGCTGAAAAACTCAGCATCAATCTTCCCAAACACGAAACCACCGGTTGGGAATACAGATATACCATCGACGGTGAAGAAGGAATCACTGCTTCCGCATACACCTTCACCCTTGATCAGCTCGACACCCTCTTCGATGGCGGAACCTACACCATCACCCGCGAAGAAGTTAACGTAGCAGATGAAAAACTCGACGAAACTTTCGGCGAATGGCTTGTTAAAGACGATAAAGGCAATATCATCGGAATCCATGCTGACATTGACGGCAACCAGGGCGGAATCATGGAATTTGTAAACGTCCTTCTCAACTCCGGTTATACCTACATCGCACTTAATGACGCAGAGCTCCTTTACATGAACTCTGAAGACGTAACCGAAGTTAAACTCCAGAGCCTCATCGATGCACTCATCAAAGATACCTCCTTCTCCAGTGAAAAACTCATCAAACTCGGAAAAGCAGGAAAAGGCGAACTTATCCGTGCAACCATGGACCTTGGCAACGATGCAAACGATCTCCAGTGCAACGATATCGAATTCGTTCTTTACCTCAACTCTGTTCCCGGCCAGATGGGAACCGTTGCAAACGGACTTGAAAAAGTAAGACCTTACCTCACCTTCAAATCCGCAGGCGATGCACTTGACCTCGACGTAAACCTTCCCGAAAAAGTATATGAAGTATATCTTGCAGCTCTTCTTGCAACCGGCAATGTCGATAAATCCGACATGGATGCAGTAAACTCCGAGATCGCTATCATGTTCCTCTGGGATTACATCGATCTCATCCTCAGCTCTGATGCAACCACTGAAACCTATACCAACACTCTTGCAAAACTCGGCGTAAACTATGACCTTACCGGTGCTGAAGATTATTATCAGCTTGTTAAAAAAGCATTCAACGAAGGCCTTGAAGTCAACACTGTTGAGGACGATGGCAAATTCGATATTGCAGTAACCGCAAAAGGTCAGGAAACCATCGATTCTCTTATCGCAATGCTCGGCGTTGATCTCGGTACCTACGAAACTTATATTAAAATGGTATATGAATATAAGAACAACGCAGAGATCGTTGCTCCCGCAAGAGTAAACCTCCTCAACACCGAATACGGTTTTGAAGCTGTTATCATCGACGTAAAAGCTTCTGAAATCACCAATAAATTTGATTTCACCAAAGATTTTGCAAAACGTGCAGCTGAAATCAAAGGTGAAGCAGTTATCATGCTCCTCGATGACGTAGATGCAGATCTTGTACTTAAAGATGCAACCATCATCGACCTTAACGGCAAAACCATTAACGGCAGCGTCAAAGCTAACGGCGAAACCCTTATCTTTGATTCCAGCCTCAGCACTTTCGAGTGCGGCGGAGTAACCGGTGACCTTTCCGGCAACCTCACCATCATCGGCGGTAATTATTCCGCAAACGTTGAAAAATTCATTCCCGACGGTTATATTGTTGAAGACGGCGCAGTACGCAACATCCTCTACACTGTCGGCGAAAGACAGAGCACTTCTTTCCGCAGCTTCGCACTTGCAAAGAGCGGCAAAAACGTAACCTTCAACCTTGACGTTGATGTTCTTAACAAAGACATTGCAAGCTACACCAAAGCAGCTGCTGCAATCGGTATCGACCTTGCAATCGACCTTGTTCTCAACTACATCACCAGCGCTTCCATTACTGTTGACGGTAACAAACTTTACAACATCGAAGTTGAAGATATCATCGGTATCTTCGACAGCGCAGACCGCAAAGAAGCTCTTATCAACGAAGTTATCGATTTCGTTGACGTTGCTGAACTCAACGGTTTTGTAAACGACGTAATCGCAAAAATGCTTGATTTCAAAGGCATTTCCAATGCAATGGCTGAAAACAAACCCTTCATGACTTTCGCAGTTGAAACTTCTCCTGTTTCCGTTGACGTAAGACATGAACAGAACGGCGATTACCTCACTTTCGATATCGAACCCAATACTTCCAAAACCAGCACTTTCGAATTCAATCTTAAACTTGAAGACAGCGGTTATAACGGCGAAGGTCTTTCCAGCAAAGAAAAAGCTATCTATGATACCATCGCAGTTCTTTCCGATGTTACCGAAAATGCAGAAGCAAGCGTAAACTTTGACAAACCTTCCTTCAGCGGCAAACGTTTCGAAGTTTCCGGTTCTGCTGAAGCAGAATTCATCTTCGACGTAACTGTTGATCATAACGAAGAAAACGATAAACACGGAATCGCATTTGAATCCGAAGAATACGTTAACGTACTTGCAGTTATCGTTGCACACGGAAACAAAGGCAGCGAAACCGCAAATAAACTTGTTAAAGCAATCAACAGCGGCAAAGATATGAAAGCAGCTATTGACCTTGTAACTGTTGAAGACGTAATCGATGGTCTCAAGAAACTCGGCAGATCCAAAACCTTCAATCAGATGGCTTCCGAAGTCCGTGTTACCGCAGATCTTGGCAACGCAGATAACCTTGAAGCAATCTATCATCTCCTCCTTACCGTAGCAGGTAAAGGCCTTGAAGAACTTGAAATCAACGGACCTAAAAAAGCTATGGGCGGAATTTATAACGAAGCAACCGGATACTATGAATTCGAACTCACCAGCGTTGAGAGAGAACAGAGCGTTTCCGCAAGCGGATATTCCGTAACTGCAAAAGCAGAGCTTGAAAGATTCTTCGTTGCAGTAAAACTCTTCGACGAAACCGTTGTTGAGCACGTATGCACTCCTGCAGCAGCAGTAATCGAGAACGAAGTTCCCGCAACCTGCAAAGCAGAAGGTTCCTATGACGAAGTTGTTTACTGCTCCGAATGCGGCGAAGAACTCAGCAGAGAAACCAAAGTTATCGATAAACTTGCTCATACCGAAGCAACCAAAGAAACCGAACGCGTTGAAGCAACCTGCACCGAAGACGGTTACTATGTAATCACCACTTACTGCTCCGTATGCTTCGAAGTTCTCGGTGAAGAAACTGTTGTAATCGGCAAACTCGGACATACCGAAGTTAAAGACGAAGCAGTAGCACCTACCTGCACCGAAACCGGTCTTACCGAAGGCTTCCACTGCTCTGTTTGCGGCGAAGTTCTTGTTGAACAGGAAATCGTTCCCGCACTTGGACATGAAGTAGTTAAAGTTGAAGGCAAAGCTCCTACCTGCACCGAAACCGGTCTTACCGACGGCGCATACTGCGGTGTTTGCGGCGAAGTTATTGCTGAACAGGAAATCATTCCTGCAACCGGCCACGATTACAAATACGAGACCACCAAAGAGCCTACCTGTGAAGAAAAAGGCGAATTCAGAAAATACTGCGCAAACGGCTGCGGTGAAGAAGAATTCGGCGAAATCGAAGCTCTTGGCCATGCTTGGGGCAGATGGGTTGTTGTAAAACCTGCAACTTACTATTCCAACGGTCTTATGAAACGTTGCTGCGACAGATGCGGCGAATGCGAATTCCAGGAAATCCCGAAACTCGTAAAACCGAACTTCCCCGGACATGATGACGAGGAAGAAGAGGACGAAAGAGAAGACGAGGGCAACCCTGAAACCGGTGCTCCCGTAACTTCCGGTTCCGTTCTTGCAGCAATTGCAGTTCTCGCAGGCGCTGCAGTAGTTATCGAAAAAGCAAGAAAACGCTGATAACCGATAATTAAACAATTCGCTGATGATTCAGCATTAAAAAGAGCACGGCTATGCCGTGCTCTTTTTGTTTTATAAAATTAAGTTGACTAAAACGCGGAAAAAGAATAGAATAATATGCAGAGAATAAAAAATGGAGGAAAACCATGAAAATCTTTGCAAGAACAGCGGCTTTACTTCTGTCGCTGATGTTTATATTTGTTTTTCAAACAACTGCGTTTGCTTCATATATGGAAAACAACGGCCTTGAGGTTACTATTGTGACCGACAGGGAAAATTATGAAGAGGGCGAACCCATAACCGCCACCATAACCGTTACCAACACCAACGAAGAACCGGTGCAGATCCTTAACCTTGAACAACTTGTACCGGAAGGATATATCCTTGAGGATAATGCGGAAGATTTCGGAGAAATCATACTCGGAAAAGGTGAATCGGTAAGCATAAACGTAAAATATGCCGGAGAAAACCCCGAAATTACTGAAAATAATGTAGAAGACTTTCTTAACAACCTTATTTACGGTGAAACATGGGTTATTCCGAATATTTTACTTGTAATTGCCGGAATTGCGGCGGTTGCGATTTTCTTTAAACTGACATGATATAAAGAAGCGGCACCTTTGATGGTGCCGCTTTTTGCATAGGATTTTTACCGAAAAATCTTGCCACAAAAGTGACAATATGATAAACTGTTGTCATATATAAATGAAATATTAATCCGCGATTGGACGTGAAAATATGAAAATAAATGTTAAAAACATGACCTATGAAAAGGTTATGGAACTTCCGAAACTTAAACATAAAACACCAAGAAAACCAAGTGCCTTTTTAGCGGCTGTTGTTCGCGCTGCAGTTGAACCAACCCTCAGGCAAATAAAATTCTCATATACCACCGAAAGAATGGATCTGGTGGGGGATAAACCCTGCGTTATCCTTATGAACCATTCGAGCTTTAGGGATATAAAGCTTGCGTACGGAATTTTTTATCCGAGAAAACTCGGAATCGTAACTTCCGTTGACGCAATGTCCGGAATCCTCGGAAAACTTATGAGGATTCTCGGCTGCACCCCGACCCATAAATATATCGCGGATTATTCCCTCATCAAGGATATTGAATACATGCTCAAAGTAAACAAAAGCAGCGTGCTCATGTATCCGGAAGCAGGATATTCTTTTGACGGAAGAACCACAACTCTTCCCAGAAAAATGGGTATCCTTATGAAAAAGCTTGGTGTTCCGGTTGTAACGGTAATTACCGAAGGCGCCTTCGCAAGAGATCCGCTTTATAACATGCTTCAGATCCGCGACGTAAAAGTCAGCGCTCACGTAAAATGTATTGCTACGGAAGAGGAACTCAAAGAAAAATCCGTTGCGGAGCTTGATGCTCTTCTTGATGAGGCTTTTTCCTTTGATAACTTTGCTTGGCAAAGGGATAACAAGGTCGTTATAGACGAACCTTTCCGCGCAGACGGGCTTCAGCGCATATTGTACAAATGTCCCCATTGCGGTGCGGAAAATGAAATGGAGGGCAAAGGAACGGGCCTCAGCTGCAATGCCTGCGGAAAGCATTGGGAAATGGATGTTTACGGTCAGCTTTCCGCATCGGAAGGCGAAACGGAATTTGCCCACATCCCCGACTGGTATGACTGGCAGAGAGAGTGCGTAAGAAAGGAAATTGAAGAGGGAAGCTATCTTCTCGACGTGGACGTTGATATTGCGGTACAGGTCAATCTGGACGGTGTCTGCATGATAGAACCGGGACATCTTACCCACAGCACGGAGGGATTCCATCTTACGGGCGGCGGCGGAAAGCTGGATTATGTTCAGTCACCTGTTGCAAGCCACACCCTTTATTCCGACTATTATTGGTATGAAATTGCCGACACTATCGGAATAGGCGACAACGAATACTCCTATTTCTGTTTCCCGAAAGAAAAGGTTTCCGTAACAAAGGCACGCCTTGCAACGGAAGAAATCTATAAAATCGCAAAAGCAAACCGCAGAAAACCGAGAAAAGAAAAAACAGAAGAATAAAAAAAGATGAGCACCGCCCAAAAGGGCGGTGCTCATTGTTTTTACGTGCTCATGCAAAAAAATCCCCCGGAATACTCCGGGGGATTTTTATCGTTTTGTAAAAACGGATTATTTGTTTCTGATAGCTGCCTGTGCTGCTGCAAGTCTTGCAATCGGTACACGGAAAGGAGAGCAGGAAACATAGGAAAGTCCGACTCTGTGGCAGAAATCAATGGTGGAAGGATCGCCGCCGTGTTCGCCGCAGATTCCGAGATGGATGTCGGGGCGGGTCTGGCGTCCGAGTTTTGCAGCCATATCTACGAGTTTGCCAACGCCGTCCTGGTCAAGTCTTGCAAAAGGATCGGATTCATAGATCTTTTTGTCATAGTAAGAACCGAGGAATGCGCCTGCGTCGTCACGGCTGAAGCCGAAGGTCATCTGGGTGAGGTCGTTGGTGCCGAAGGAGAAGAATTCTGCTTCTTTTGCGATTTC
>JAZTXW010000022.1:0-18655 GCA_045636625.1 Oscillospiraceae bacterium | reverse complement strand
GCAAAAGAACTTGCTTCCCTTGCAGAAATCTTCGTAAACGATGCTTTCGGCACCGCACACAGAGCACATGCTTCCACCACCGGCGTAGCAGATTACATCCCCGCAGTTTGCGGCTTCCTTATCCAGAAAGAAATCGACGTTATGGGCAAAGCTCTTGATAACCCCGTTCGTCCTTTCGTTGCGGTTCTTGGCGGCGCAAAAGTTTCCGACAAAATCGGCGTTATCACCAACCTTCTTGAAAAAGTCGATACCCTTATCGTTGGCGGCGCAATGGCTTACACTTTCCTTAAAGCAGAAGGCCACAACGTAGGAATTTCCCTTTGCGAAGAAGATAAACTCGAACTTGCTTCCGAACTTCTTGCAAAAGCAAAAGAAAAAGGCGTTTCTCTCCTTCTTCCCGTTGACCATATTGCTGCCGATAAATTCGACGAAAACGCAGAGCCCGTTGCTGTTGAAGGCAAAGATATTCCCGAAGGTCTTATGGGTATGGACGTTGGTCCCAAATCCGTTGAACTCTTCAAAGAAGCTGTCAAAAACGCAAAAACCGTTATCTGGAACGGACCTATGGGGGTTTTTGAATTCAAAAACTTTGCCGGCGGCACTTTCGCAGTAGCAGAAGCAATTGCAGAAACCGACTGCATCTCCATCATCGGCGGCGGCGATTCCGTTGCAGCAGTTACCAAACTTGGCTTTGCTGACAAAATGACCCACATCTCCACCGGCGGCGGCGCTTCTCTTGAATTCCTCGAAGGACTTGAACTTCCCGGTATTGCTGCTCTTAACGAAAAATAATAATTGCCTTCCCCTTGAGGGGAAGGTGCCGCATGGCGTATGCCGCGGCGGATGAGGTGTTATTTCAACATCTCTCCGAGACTGCACCTCATCAGTCACCTTCGGTGACAGCTTCTCCTTAAGGAGAAGCCTATTATTCCCGAAAGGAAGTTTTATCAATGAATAAATCCAAACGCGCCGCAGTTATTGCCGGCAACTGGAAAATGAACAAAACCCGCGCGGAAGCAAAAGCTCTTATCGAAGAGCTTCTTCCGCTCGTTAAGGATGCGGACTGCTCCGTTGTTGTCTGCACCCCCTATCTCGATCTTGAAACCGCAGTTAACGCAACTTCCGGTTCCAACGTAAAAGTCGGCGCACAGAACTGCCACTGGGCACCTTCCGGCGCTTTCACCGGCGAAATCCCCGCTTCCATGCTTAAAGATGTCGGCGCGGAATACGTCATCATCGGTCACAGCGAAAGAAGACAGTATTTCGGCGAAACCGACGAAACTGTTAACGAAAGAACCCGCGCCGCTCTTGATGAAGGTCTTACCGTAATTCTTTGCTGCGGCGAACTTCTTGGTGAACGCGAACAGGGAATCATGGAAGAAGTTGTCGGCAAACAGCTTAAAGTTGCTCTCGGCGGCGTTTCCGAAGATGAACTCAAAAATATCATCATCGCTTATGAACCCGTCTGGGCAATCGGCACCGGCGTTACCGCAACCGCAGACCAGGCAGAGGAAGCCTGCAAATTTATCCGCGAACTTATCGCAAAACTCTATTCCGAAGAAGCAGCCGAAGCCATCACCATTCAGTACGGCGGAAGCATGAATGCAAAAAATGCCGAAGAACTTCTTTCCAAAGAGAACGTTGACGGAGGTCTTATCGGCGGAGCTTCCCTTAAAGCTCCCGATTTTGCGGCAATCGTTGCGGCAGCTTCCAAATAAGGAGATTTAAATGAAACCACTTGTTTTAATGATACTCGACGGTTTCGGCTATAACGAAAGCGATTACGGAAACGCTATCCGCGCCGCAAAAATGCCCAACCTCGACAAAATAAAAGCATCCTGCCCGAAAACCATAATCGGTGCTTCCGGTCTTGACGTCGGTCTTCCTGACGGACAGATGGGAAACTCCGAAGTCGGTCACACAAATATCGGCGCAGGCAGAATCGTTTATCAGCCTCTTATGCGGATCACAAATTCCGTCCGTGACGGCAGCTTTTTTGAAAACGAAGCTCTTGTTTCCGCCATGGAAAACTGCAGAAAAAATGATTCCTCTCTCCATATCCTCGGACTTCTTTCCGACGGCGGCGTTCACAGCCACCTTGAGCACATCTTCGGTCTTATCGATATGGCAAAGAAAAACGGACTTTCAAAAGTCTATATGCACTGCTTCATGGACGGAAGGGACGTTCCTCCCTCCTCTGGAAAAGGCTTTATCGAAAAACTCGAGGCAAAACTTTCCGAAACCGGAATCGGAAAAATCGCTTCCGTCGGCGGAAGATATTACGGCATGGACCGTGACAAGCGCTGGGACCGCGTTGAACGTCATTACAAAGCTCTCGTCCTCGGTGATGCAAAGTTTGAGGAAAACGCCGCAGAGGCCGTTCAGCGCAGCTATGTCGAAGGTGTAACGGATGAATTCATCGTTCCTTTCATCTGCGAAAAAGACGCAGGCATCAAAGACGGCGATTCTGTGATTTTTGCAAACTTCCGTCCCGACCGCGCAAGAGAAATGACCCGCGCAATCATTGATGAGGAATTTGCAGGTTTTGAAAGAACCGCAAAAAAAGTCTGCTACGTCTGCATGGCACAGTATGACGAAACTCTTGAAAACGTAAAAGTCGCTTTCCCGCCCCTTGTTCTCGAAGATACCTTCGGCGAATACGTCGCAAAAAAAGGACTTAAACAGCTCCGCATTGCGGAAACCGAAAAATATGCTCACGTGACCTTCTTCTTCAACGGCGGTGTCGAAGCCTGCTATGAAAACGAGGACCGCGACCTTATCGCTTCCCCCAACGTCGCAACCTATGACCTTCAGCCGGAGATGAGCGCATATCCCGTTACCGAAAAGCTCTTTGAGGAACTTGACAAAAACGAGCACGACGTTATCATCCTCAACTACGCAAACACCGACATGGTCGGTCACACCGGCGTTTTTGAGGCCGCTGTTGCCGCCTGTGAAGCAGTTGACGAATGCCTCGGCAAAGTTTGTGAAAAGGTAAAAGAACTCGGTGGAACGGTCCTTATAACTGCCGACCACGGCAACGCAGACGTTATGCTTGCGAAGGACGGAACACCTTTCACCGCCCACAGCACCAACCCCGTTCCTTTCATTGTTTTCAACCATGAATGCGAACTTCGCGAAGGCGGCGTTCTTGCGGATATCGCGCCCACCATGCTTAAACTTCTCGGACTTGAACAGCCGGAAAGCATGACAGGAAAAAGCATAATCCTTTGATTTTAAAACAACCCGATAAACAAAAAAATCCCGTGCTCAAAATGAGCACGGGATTTTTTTAAGGTTCTTTATAACCGATATAACAGTTGGAATAATATTTAAGAAGGATCTCGTCCCAGGTATAGCCCTGTTTTGCATAAGCAATGGAACCTACTGCACTCATTCCTACTCCATGGCCGTAACCGCACATGGTAAAGACAAAGTTATCGCTTGCGCTGTCATATCTTACGTCAAAAGCGGTGGAACGGAGCTTTGATGTTCCGAGAACGGTTTCGCGGAGTTTTCTTGCGCTGTAGTTGGTTCCGCCAAGTTTTACCTGGTTGACGTAATCGGTATCTCCGAAGCGGCTTTGAATCTTTATCCAGCCGGAAGGATCACCGGAAAGGGTGATTCCTGCTTTTTCCTTAACCTTGCTTGCAAATTCCGAAGAAGAAATTGTATAGGTTTTGGAATTTTTTCCGTCAACGGGAGAATTAACGGAAATAAGGTTGCGGTTTGCATATCCCCAGACCCATTCAGCGTCCGCGGTTTCTCCGCAGCTTTCGGAAAAATAAGTTGCAAGGATAAAATCATTGCTTTTATCGTCAAGCACCGCATAGCCTATAACTTCCGATACGCATCTGCGGATCTGGTCGTCGAGTTTTTTGGTGCTTGTTCCGGCGCTTACGTTTCCGCCGTTGTTCATAAGATAGGTATAGGTTGCAACAGCCTGTGCTTTTACGTGTTCGTCCGGCTGTCCGGTTCCTGCCTCGTATGCAACGATCTGGCATACCGCATCATAAACGCTCATGGTTTCGCCGTTGATTTTTACCTTATCTTTCTGGGACATAAGATAATAATCGCTTGTTTCGCCGTAGGTTGCGCTTATGTTCCCTGCGGAAGCTGTGCTTCCGCTTTCGGATTCATCTTCGGACTCCGAAGAAGGTCCGGAGTTTTCCGGAGTTTCGGGAGTGCTTTCCGAAGGAGCCTGGGATTCCGGAGCGGAGGAAGTCTGTACGGGATTTACAGTTACCTCGAACACCGCGGTTTTTCCTTCATAAGTTACCGTTACGGTTTTTGTTCCGACGGTATCAAGAGTTGTAACGTCCGTTGTGAATCCCTCGGCGATATTGATGCTGCTGCCATCGGATTTTGTGACTTTAATTACAATTCCTTTGGTATCAAGTTTTTCTCCGACGGTATATACCGTTTTCTGCGGAGGAACTATTACTTCAATTTCGCTTACGGTAACTCCGCCGGTTACTTCGATATCAAAAGTTGCGGTATATCCTTCATAATTGATCTTTATGGTTTCAATTCCGGTTCTGTCAAAAGGAATTTCAGGATCGCGGGAAATTGTCATTCCCTCTTTCAGGATTACGTCGTTGTCGACTACGTCCTCATAGGTGTTGTCGGTCTTGTAAATTCTTACAACAATTCCGGTAAGATCAAGTTTTTCTCCGACAGCGTATACTGTTTTCTGCGGAAGCATGAAGATTCCGAGATTGTTCACAGTTGCTTCTTCGGAAGGATCGGAAGAGGTCGAACCCGGATATTCGCCGTTGGATACTCTGATGACAAATCTGTCTTCAAATCCGCTGTATGCGATAACGATCTCATATTCGCCCTCGTCATAGAAAGGACCTATGGGATAAACTTCAAAACCTTCGGTTATTACCTCATAGCTTCCGTCGGTTCTGTAAACCGCAAGGGAAAGTCCGGTTGTATCAAGGCTTTCGCCGATAAGATAATCGGTTTTATTGGGAAGCTGGTTGATATACATTTCATCAACGTCGCCGGTTCCCGCAACTATTTCTTCCGCTTCTCCGAAGGAAGCATCGGATTCGGATTTCTGCGCTTCGGAAACAGCTTTGTACCATTTATCCGGCATAAGAGGGTTGGAGTTGTAGTAAGCCTTGCTTGTATCGATGGAGCTTACATCCTCGCCTTCCCTTACCTGTCTTGCAATTATAACGACCCTTGCGTCGGTGAAATCATAGCTGCAGGTTGAAAGGGTAAGATAATGGTCGCTTGTGTTGTAATCAACGCCGGTTACAACAAGGGTACGTTTTGCAACCTGGCTTATAAATTCAAAAGTTTCTTCCTCGTCGCCTTCGATAAAGTTGTTGTAATTCCATACCGGGCCGTCTTTTTCATAAGCGTTGGTAAGGATCACGCCCACAACAAGCCAGTCTGCGTCACCATGAAGAGTATCAAAATGGATAACCGGATGCTCTTTATAGAATTTGAGCTGTCTGTATTTGAGAAGGTCGCTGAACATCTGTCCGTCATTATAAACGTTGTGTCCGTAAACGATGAAGTTTCTGCTCTGGATCTCCGTCTGGGATTTGCATCTGTAATCGAGGAAAGGAGTTCCGTACATGGAATAACTTCCGTAAAAATCCTTTCGGAGATAGAACTGGCCTTTCTGGCCTTTATCGTTTGCTTTATCGGTCTGGACTACCGGGAAATCAACGTTTGTGCCGTCTATCTTTATGTAACCGATAAGGTCGCTGTTTTCACGGTAAAGATTATAAAGTTTGGGGTTATATTCCCATTCGTTCGGAATAAATTCCGGTTCCGGATCAAGAAGACCCTGGAGGCTTGCGGCAAGGTTTCTTTGGCTTACGCTGTCAAAAAGCTTTGTGCTGAGATATCCCATCGAACCGAGGAAAACAAGAACACAAAGAATGAAAATGGATTTTCTGATAAGTTCGCTTTTGCTGTCGCCTCTCATGGGAACAAATCTTGAATACCATTTTGTGCCGCCTGCGGTGGATTTTGAAGTTTTGAACTTTGCTTTTCCGGAAACCGCACCCATAAGCGAAACGGAATTTTCATAAAGTTTCGGATATGCGGAAGCGACACAGCGCGCGATATGAACAGCTCTTGCACCTGCCGCGGCAACAAGTTCTTCTCTCGTTTCTGCGGTGATATGCTCTGTCCAGACGTTATCGCCCATGCAGACCGCAATGTTTGCGCCGTCATTATTCTTCAGCGGATCGGTGGTTATCGCTATTCCGATATTGGAACCGTAGCTTTTGCTGACTTCTCCGGCAAGAACAGCCGCGGTCCAGGTGCTGTTAGCTCCGTGGCGTTTAAGAAGTTTTTCCGGAATATCGTATTTGGAAACCCCCTGGGAAGTTCCAAGATAGTTTCCGACATATTCTTCGGTAAAAGCCGCTCTCGCAATTTCGCTGCGCTGGATTCCCTCAACAGCGATTGCCGCTTTAAGGTCTTTTTTGGAAAGTTCCTGCGCAAATGCCTGGCCGACGTTTTCGGCGCCGACTGCGTATGCTGCGGGACCGATTTTTTCGATTATGTTTTTAAGAGATTCGTTGGTTCTTGCAAAAACTTCTTTTCTGTCGTCGCCTTTTGCAAAAATCTGAACAACGATTTCATCCCCATCTTCAAAAACACGGACGGAAGTTCCAGAAGTTTCCGCTTCAGAAACAGCTTCCTCTGCCTCGGATTTTGTTATCCCGCAGGCTCTGAGGTTTTTGATGGAGAACTGTTCTCCGCCGAATTCCGCAAGATATTTAAGGACGCGGTAGCAAAGCATATACTGAAGAGTATCGCTGTCTCCCGGAAGCATGATTATGCACTGATTGCCCTGAGAAATCGCGCATCCGCTTGCTTTTCCGCATTTGTTGCGAAGGATTTCTGCCCCTTCCGGGAAAACCTCGCCGTCTTTTACAACAGTCGTAAATCCGATTGCCGCAGAAACCGCAGAAACGGTCATATTTTCATTTTCTTCACCGATTCCGCCGATTATCATAATCACGTTATAGTCAGCGATTGCTTCGGCAACAGTTTTATGGATGGAGAGTCTGTCAGCATCAATGCGTTTTCCCTTGATGTTGGTGATCCCGAGCATCTCGAATTCTTTTTGAACAAGCTGCGCCACGTTATCCTGTTTCACGTTGCTCAGAAGAATTATCTGTGACTGCAAGAAACCACTCCTTTCAAAAAATTTTCATTCATTATTGTTGCTTTCATTTTTTCGGAAAAAGTCTGAGTCGCTGGTGTTTGATTTCGCATCTTGCAACAAGCTCTTCGATATCAAGAGCTTTTTCCGCTTCCTCGATCATTTCAAGAGTGGGGCGGGTTTTCGGATGTTTCGGAGTAAACACTGTGCAGCAATCTTCGTAAGGAAGAATCGAAGTTTCGAAAGTTCCGATTTTTTCGGAAATTTCAACAATTTCCTGTTTATCCATACCGATAAGCGGACGGAAAACCGGAATTGTCGAAACCGCATCAGTACAGCCGATAGCGGGCATCGTCTGGCTTGCAACCTGCGCAAGGCTTTCGCCGGTGATAATTGCGCCGCACTCTTCCTTTTCGGCAAGGCGGAGCGCAACTCTCATCATAAAGCGGCGCATGATTACAGTGAAAAGTTCCTCGGGACATTTATTCTTTATCTCTTCCTGGATTTCGGTGAATCCTGCAGAGAAAAGATCTATAACGCCGCAGTAATCGCAAAGTTTCTGCGCAAGGGTCTGGACTTTAAGCCATGCTCTTTCTCCGGTATAAGGCGGAGACTGGAAATGGAGAGCACAGATCTCAACTCCGCGTTTTGCAAGCATATAACCCGCAACGGGGCTGTCAATTCCGCCGGAAAGAAGAAGGAGTCCTCTTCCGCTGGTACCAATGGGCATTCCGCCTGCGCCCGGAAGCTGTTTTCCGTGGATATAAGCATATTTTTCGCGGATTTCAACCATTACGATAATATCCGGATTATTGACGTTTACTCTGAGGTGATGGAATTTTGAAAGAAGGACTGCGCCCATCTCTCTTGCAATTTCCGGAGACTGCATCGGAAAACTTTTGTCGCTGCGTTTTGCTTCAACCTTGAATGTTTTAAGATAAGGAAGAGTATCCGCAAGATAGCTTTTTGCTTTTTCAACAATATCTTCCCAGTTTTTTTCCGCAACACATGCTCTTGTAAGAGCTACGATTCCGAAAACTTTCTGAAGACGTTCAACCGCTTCATCAAGATCGATATCCTCGTCCTGGGGTTCGATATAGATTGTGGACTGTGCTTTCCAGCATTTGAATTTTCCAAGACTTTCAAGACGGCGCTTGCAGTTTTTAACAAGTCTGTCCTCAAATCCGGAACGGTTAAGACCCTTAAGGGAAATTTCGCCGCATTTTATAAGTATGATTTCTTTCATTTATGAACCTCTTTTATCTGCAAAGTGTGCTCATTGCGTCTTTTATCGCCGCAACAAGTTCATCAATGTCTTCTTTTTCGGTTTCGCGTCCAAAGCTGATTCTTACCGCGCTGTCTATCCTTGCGCTTTCGTAACCCATGGCCGCAAGAACATGGCTTTTTGCGCCAAGGGCACAGGCAGAGCCGCTTGAAACATAGATCCCCCTGTTTTCAAGGAAATGGAGCATTATCTCGCTTCTGATTCCGGGTACGGAAATGTTGACTATGTTCGGAATTGCGCCTTCTTTCGAATTGAGCAGAATTCCGTCAACGTTCTTTATGGATTCCTTCAGGTAACTTTCAAGCATCTTCATGTGTTCTTTTCTCTCTGTAAACGAAGATGTTTCAAGCTGGACCGCTTTTCCGAACGCGGCGATAAGCGGCATTGCCTGGGTTCCCGGGCGGAGCTGTTTTTCCTGTTCTCCGCCAAAATGCTGGGGCAGGACCCTTGCGCCTTTTCTGATCCAAAGCGCTCCGATTCCTTTCGGTCCGCCGATTTTATGGGCGGTGACCGTTACAAAATCGACCCCGGATTTTTCCGCCTTGAACGGAACTTTACAGAAACCCTGAACAGCGTCTGTATGGAAAACCACTTCGGGATTTTTTCGTTTTGCCGCGGCGCAGATTTCCTTTATGGGATTTATTGCGCCGATTTCATTGTTGACGAGCATTACCGAAACAAGAACGGTTTTTTCATCAACCGCTTCAAAAACCGAAAGCGGAGTTATGATACCGTTTTCGTCCGGCATGATCCATTCCACAGTAAAGCCCATGGTTTCAAGCTGTTTTGCGCTTTTTATAACGGAATCATGTTCGTAAGCGGAAACAACGACTTTGTTTCCTTTTCTTTTCCTTGCAAGTGCTCCGCCGATAAGCGCAAGGTTGTTCGCTTCGGTTCCGCCGGAAGTAAAATAAAGCCCATCCGGATTTGCTCCGAGAGCATCCGCAATATCTTTTCTTGCTTCCTCAAGAACCTTTTCCGCCTGAACGCCTTTCATATGGAGCGAAGAAGGATTTCCGTAAATTTCTGTCATAACATCAAAAGCGGCTTCTGCGGCCTGTTTATATACTCTTGTGGTCGCGCTGTTGTCAAGATAAATTTCTTTCAAAATTCCGCCTCCGATGAACATAATTCTCCATTATTCAGAGTTATTATACACAAAAATATATTAGTTTTCAATATTTTTAGATTAATATTAATATATTATTTATATAATTAGTAAGATTTTCCTGCTTTTTTCTATACAAAATAAAAAACGGCAGGAAAATCCTGCCGTTTTTTCATTCTTTATTGGTGATGATTATTTTTGCGGTCGCAAGAATATCCTCGTGCTTAACGTTTCGCGGTTCAAAACGGCACATTTTAAAGGTCCAGTCCATCACCATTCCAAGACCGAAAACAGAAAGCACAGTTCCGATACCGATGGTTGCACCCATTGCCCATGAAATCGCAAGAACAACCGCGCTGATTATATTGTTCACCGTTCCGATGGAGATTTTTTTGCAGCGTTTGCCGACCGCAACGGTAAATGCGTCCCTCGGTCCGCAGCTGAGACCGGTTATCATATACATATACTGTCCGTAGCTGAGTATGAAAAGGCTTATCATAAAAACAACGATTTTTACGATGAGAGAATCCATCTCCGGAACAGGATCCAGCATTGAGAAAAAATCACAGCCAAGGCCGACGCAGATCGCGTCGATAATTGTTCCCATTCCTATGGGTTCCTTCATAATAAGGTCGATCACAACTATCGAAAGTCCGATGGTGATGCTTGCCGTTCCGTAAGTTATGGGAAAAACAATCGAAAATCCCTGGTTAAGCGCATTCCATGAGGGAAAACCGATGTCCGCTTCGATCTGGAGATATATTCCGAAACCGATAAAAAACATCGTAAACGCCGACCAGACCATTTTTACAAGCCTGTTATATCTCGGAGGAAGATTTATCCAAAGTTTTTCAAACATGCCGCATTACACTTCCCGTTTAAAAATAATAAAAGAATAATACCACTTTTGCATTGCTCTGTAAAGATTCTGTTTTTAAACAAAAAAAGCGTCCCTGCTAAAGGGACGCGTTTTATCTTGTTCAAGTATTTTTATCAGTCATCAATGCGTCTTCTGCCGATGATGAAAAGTGCAACTGCAGCAGCGATAAGAATAACAAGAAGTCCGATGATGATCCATACCCAGAAAGGAATTCCGTCTTTTTCAACTTCCTCTTCGGTGATTTCTCCGCCGATTACTTCAACTTCGGATTCGGATTCAACGGGAACTTCGGGTTCAGATTCCGGTTCAGACTCAGGTTCGGAGGGAACTTCGGGTTCAGATTCGGGTTCAGCGGGAACTTCCGGCTCGGATTCGGGTTCGGAAGGAACTTCGGGCTCGGATTCCGGTTCAGCGGGAACTTCGGGTTCGGGTTCAGGTTCGCGTTCCGGTTCGGATTCGGGTTCAGAAGGTACTACAGGCTCTTCAACTTTTTCGGTTACGGTAACGTCGAAAGTTGCGGTCTGTTTTGCGTCGCCTTCGCCGTAGCTTACGGTTACGGTTTTGGTGCCAGCTTCAGTAAGAGTGGTAACGTCGGTGGTAAATCCTTCGGTGATATCCTCTGCGCTGCCGTCGCCTTTGTGAAGACGTACGGTCATACCGGTGGTATCAAGAGTTTCGCCAACGGTGTATTCGAGTTTTTCGGGTTTTTCATAAACTTCAATTCTGAGAACAGTGCTGGAATCAGCATATTTGAAGCTTACGCGGAAATGGTCTTTGAAAGTTTTGATATTGCCCTGCTGATCTCCGGGAGCTTTGAAGAAAACTTCAACGTTCTGTGCTTCGTCGGAAGTGAAAACAGCCGGTTCAACCCAGACAAGGTCGGTGATATCAACGATGAAGGGTTCGTAAACTTTTCTGTCAGCGTTGAGTTTGTATGCAACTGCGGTGACTTTCATGCCGGTGAGATCAACGGTATCTCCAAGGTAGTAAACGGTTTTGGTAGGCCATTTGTCAACGGAGATGGAGTCGATGAAATCATAAGGTGCTTCTGCGCCTACGGTCATAACATAATCGACTTTTTCAACAGCGGAACCGTCTTCGCTTTTATAGGTTATGGAGAAGTTATAGGTTCCTGCTTTTGTGGGGGTTCCTGTAAGGGTCATTTTGAATACATAATCACCGAAGGTGTTTTTGTATGCCCAGGAACCGGAAAGTTTAAGTCCGTCCGGAACGTTTCCGCTTTTGGAGAAAGATTTTGCACCAAGAACGGTATCGATAACGGTATCAAACTTCTGTCCAACGTATGCGCCCTTGATTTCTTCGGTTGCGGCAAATGCCTGTACGGGTACGAGTAACACAATCATAAGAACAGCAAGAAAAGCGCTGAATAATCTTTTTTTCATTTTTTGTCCTCCTTAGTATTGAAAGGCATATTTCTATACGTTACTATTTTACGACAAATCACAAAATACTGCAAGATATTTTTTCCTTTTATATGCCTTAAAAATGGCTTTTTTGGAATAAATTAAGTAAATTTTCTGTTAACACGCCTGTTTTTTTAAAAAAGCAGATCTTTTTTAAAGACCTGCTTTGGTTAAACGTTCGTATTATTTAGTAAAAAGTTTCACTCCGAATTCTCCGTCAACGGAAGGGACCCGAACCGAAATAAGTTCGTCCCTTGAAGTAGGAATGTTTTTTCCGACAAAGTCCGGTCTTATCGGGAGCTCTCTGTGGCCTCTGTCAATAACTGCCGCAAGCTGAATATAAGCGGGTCTTCCGTGCTTCAAAAGGCAGTCGATAGCCGCCCTTGTGGTTCTTCCGGTGTGGATGACATCGTCCACAAGAACAATGGTTTTTCCGGTAACGTCAAAAGGAAGATCCGCTCCGGTTATTTTCGGGTCGCGCATGGAATGGTCGATATCGTCCCTGTAAAAACTGATATCGATGGTCCCGACGGGAACTTCCTTGCCTTCTATTGAAAATATATTATCCCTTATTATTTCAGCAACCGGAACTCCCCTTGTTTTTATTCCGACAAGACAAAGGTTTTCCGTTCCCCCGTTGCGCTCAAGAATCTGGTGGGAAATCCTTATAAGACAGCGTTTAAGCGCATCTGAATCCATAAGATCGGATTTGAGCTCCACTTTTAAAACCACCTTTCGGCAACAAAAACAGCTCCGCGCCGTTTTAGAAAATTTATTGAATCAATAATAGCACCCGTGCCCGGGAAATGCAACCTTTCCTTCAGAAAACAAATAAAAAACACCCCGGAAGGGGCGTTTGATTTAAAATTCAGCTCCGCAATAATCGCATTTTTCCGCGTCTTCTTTAATCGGTGCGCTGCAATAAGGGCAGCGGCGTTCTTTCGGTTCTTCTTTTTTCTTTCCCGCTTTCGGAGAAACAACAATTCTTTTAAGCGGTTTGATAATCTGGGGAAGAATCGCGCCGAAAACAAAAGCAACTATGATTCCGGCAATTATTCTCGGAAGGATTCCTCCAAAGACATATGCGAAGGAATAGTATCCGTAGATTTTGGAATCTATATACATTGCGGCTGTGTTAAGAGCGGTTACGATAAGCGCGGAAGAAATTGTGATGAACTGGGTCTGTCTGAAGCTCATATCAAAATTATGATGCTTTGCGTAAAGACCGATAAGCAGTCCGCGGACTCCCGCAGGGATTATCCACATAAGGGTCGTTGCGGAAAATCCATAGGTAAGCATCTGATTAGTGAAAGAACCAAGAAGTCCTATAAGCATTCCGTCAACGGGACCGAACAAAGCCGCGCCGACGATTATCGGAAGACTGTCAAGGGTGAATTTCATGTTGCCGAGGTTAATTGTGGCAACAAGGCTGAGCACCACATACATTGCTATGAGCATTGCGTTGGTAACAAGGCGTTTCGGTTTCATGGTATCTGCGCCTCCTTAAGCTGCAATATTAAAATTTATACGTTGAAGAGGAATTCGACAATGTCGCCGTCCTGCATAACATATTCTTTGCCTTCGCTCTTCATAAGGCCTTTTTCTTTGGCTGCGTTCCAGGAACCGAGAGCGATAAGATCGTCATATTTTACGATTTCAGCACGGATAAAGCCTTTTTCAAAGTCGGAGTGGATTGCGCCTGCGGCTTTGGGAGCTTTTGTGCCTTTTTTGATGGTCCAGGCACGGACTTCTTTTTTACCTGCGGTAAGATAGCTCATAAGTCCGAGAAGGTCATAGCTTGCTTTGATCATACGGTCAAGGCCGGATTCATCAAGGTTGATTTCAGCAAGGAATTCTTTTTTCTCGTCCGGTTCCATATCGGAAACTTCTTCCTCGAATTTTGCGCAAACGGGCATTACAGCAGCGTTTTCGGATTTTGCGATTTCTTCAACGAATTTATAGTTTTCGTTGTTTTCAACGCCTTCGATGAAATCTTCCTCGCTCATGTTTGCGGCATAAATGATAGGTTTGTTGGAAAGAAGCGGAAGAGCGTTGATGATTTCTTTTTCCTCATCATCGCATGCAAAAGCACGTGCGGATTTTCCTTCTTCAAGGTGGCTTTTAAGATTTTTGAGGAGTGCAAGCTCGTCAGCAAGGCTGCGGTCGCCTTTAAGGTCTTTTTCAACTCTTGCAATTCTTCTGTCGAGGATTTCGATATCGGAGAAGATAAGTTCAAGGTTGATAACTTCAATATCGCGGCCTGCGTTTACGGAACCGTCAACATGGATTACGTTGTCGTCGCTGAAGCAGCGTACAACGTGGATAAGAGCATCAACCTCGCGGATGTTTGCAAGGAATTTGTTGCCGAGACCTTCGCCTTTTGCTGCGCCTTTAACAAGACCTGCGATATCAACAAATTCAACGGTTGCGGGGGTGTATTTTTCCGGCTGGTAAATTTCCGCAAGTTTATCAAGGCGGGGTTCCGGAACAGCAACAATTCCCACGTTGGGTTCAATGGTGCAGAAAGGATAGTTTGCCGCCTGGGCGCCGGCGTTGGTGATTGCGTTAAAAAGGGTGGACTTTCCTACGTTCGGAAGTCCGATCATTCCGAGTTTCATAACTTAAAACGTCCTTTTCTTTCAGTAGTTTTTTCATATCAAAAACATGTTTCGATAATATAACATCATAATTATACAGCAAAATATTGATTTAACAAGAGAATTTACGAAAAAATCCTTAAAATGTTCAAGAAGTGTTCACTATTCCGGCAAAAAATGCGCTATAATATATGTAATACGAATAAAAGTAACCAACCCCATTGAGGGAGGAGGACAAAATAAATGACAAACGCAAAAATCCTTATCGCGGACGATGACAGAAACATCTGCGAACTTTTAAAAATCTATTTTGAAAAAGAAGGCTGTTCCGTTGTTCTTGCGGGCGACGGCGAAGAAGCACTTTCAAAATTCGCCGAAGAAAACCCCGATATCCTTCTTCTCGACGTAATGATGCCCCGCCTTGACGGTTGGCAGGTTTGCCGCGAACTCCGCAAAAAATCCGAATGCCCGATCATTATGATCACCGCAAAAGGCGAAACTTTTGACAAAGTCCTTGGTCTTGAACTTGGCGCGGACGATTACGTTGTAAAACCTTTCGAACCCAAAGAAATTGTCGCAAGGGTAAAAGCCGTTCTCAGAAGGACCGGAAAAGCAAACGCCGAAAACGACAAAAAAGAAGTAAATTACGATAAACTCACAGTAAATATGACAAAATACGAGCTTAAGGTTGACGGAAAAATTGTTGATACCCCTCCGAAAGAACTTGAACTTCTTTTCCATCTTGCCTCAAATCCCAACCGCGTTTACACCCGCGATCAGCTTCTTGACGAAGTTTGGGGATTTGAATATTACGGCGACTCCAGAACCGTTGACGTCCATATAAAACGTCTTCGCGAAAAACTCGAAGGAATTTCCGAAAAATGGAGCCTTAAAACCGTCTGGGGCGTCGGATATAAATTTGAAACGAAAGACGAATAATTATGTCAAGGATAAAACAAAGTTTAAAAAAATCGCTTTTTAACCGATATTTTGCGATCTGCTCCGTCGTTATCCTTGCTACCCTTGCTTTGATGGGCGGGCTTACAATTGGTTTTTCCGCAAGTTATTTCAGCGAAACAAGCCGCGAAGCCCTTAGAAAAAACGCCGAGCAGGCCGCCCAGATAACCATTATGGGAATGTCGGAATATGACTATATGAAAATACCGGTTTCAACGGTTCAAAGCGGATACCGCATCATCTCTTCCACAACCGAATCCGACATCTTTCTTGTGGATCTTAACGGAAAAACCCTGATCTGTTCCGAAGGCGAAAACTGCAGCCACCGCACCTACAGTATCTCGGAAAACATAATGGAGGACGTTCTTGCCGGAGAATATGACGGAACCGGAACGCTTGACGGAATATACGAAACCTCCCATTACACCGTAGGAATTCCGATAAAGCACGGAGAAATAACCATTGCTGTTCTTTTTGCTTCAACCGAAGCCACGGACATGTGGTTCTTCATAATGGACCTTATGGATATCATCTTCCTCTGCGCCCTTATCGCAACGGCTGTTTCTTCCGTTGCAATCTATTTTGTGACCAACAGCATGACAAAGCCTCTTCGTGAAATGGCCGCCGCGGCAAAAAGTTTTTCGACCGGGGATTTCACTGTCCGCGTTCCGGCAGAAGGCGAAGACGAAATTGCCCAGCTTGCCCGGTCTTTTAACCACATGGCGGATTCCATGGCCGACCTTGAATCCGTAAGGCGAAGTTTTATTGCAAACGTTTCCCACGAACTTAAAACTCCGATGATGACCATCGGCGGATTCATAGACGGAATACTTGACGGAACCGTTTCTCCCGAAAAGCATAAGCAGTATCTGCTGATCGTTTCCGAAGAAGTAAAGCGTCTTTCCCGAATGGTAAAATCCATGCTCAGCATCGCAAGGATCGAAGCCGGAGATATGAAGCTGAATCCGACAGATTTCGATATAAACGAGCTTGTTTGCAGAACGGTTTTTTCCTTTGAACAAAAAATCGAAGAGAAAAAACTTGAAATTATGGGCCTTGAATCCGATGAGGTTTTCGTAAACGCCGATAATGACCTTATACATCAGGTTGTTTATAACCTTATCGACAACGCCGTCAAGTTTGTGAACAACGAAGGCTGCATATCTTTTTCCTATGCGGCAAAGGACGGAAAAGTCTTTGTTTCCGTGCGTAACACGGGAACGGGAATTGCACAGCAGGAACTTCCGAGACTTTTTGACAGGTTTTATAAAACCGACAAATCCAGAAGCCTTGATAAAACCGGAGTCGGACTTGGTCTTTATATAGTCCAGACCATAGTCAACCAGCACAAAGGCGACCTTCTTGTCAAAAGTGTTGAAGGTGAATATACCGAATTCACTTTTTCTGTTCCCGCAACGGATCCGAAAATCATTAAAGAGAAAAATAAACGCAGACTTCCGGAAGAAAATTAAAATTTCCTCTGTTTTTTGACAAAAAATTTTAAAAATTCAGCTGTTGTTTATTTTTATTTAACAATTTTAGGATAAAATAAGAACTGCAAAAACTATAACCCCCGAAAGGTATTTAAAATATGGACGAATTTGAGAAAAACGAATTTAACGAAAACCCTGTTGAGGAAACAAATGAAACCCCCGCTCCGGAAGAGCCTTCCTTCAGCGAACAGCCTGAAAGAAACACAAATGCTCCTTCCGGCTGGACCTATTCCGCAAACACAAACCAATATGTTTCCTGGGACGGAAGTTCCGACGCCAACAGCACACAATGGAACCCCGTAAACCAGAATCCCGGTCAGCAGCAGCCTCCGCGAAGAGAATACGGCACCCAGTACGGTTATTACGGCGGCGAACGCCAGACCAATTATTACAGCACAAACGGTAACTACCAGTGGGATTTCAACAAATATGAAAGCGCCGACCGTTCCGAACCTGTTCCGAAAACAAAAAAATCTTCCGGAAAAGGTCTTCGTGTTTTCCTCACAATAATCCTTTCTCTTCTCTGTATCTGCGTAATTTCCGTTTCTTCTATCGGAATATACCGTTTCTTTACCGGAGATAACCGGATTTCCCCCGTTGTTCCCGAAAGCGGCAATCCTTCCCTTTCCGATCCCGGTTCCGAAACCGAAAACAACCCCGGAATAGTTATTCCCGAAATCGATCTTCATGATATTCCCAAAGAAAACACTTTCTCCACCGACGGAAAACTTTCCGCAACCGATATTTATAAACTTGCAAGTCCTTCTGTTGTCGGCGTTGTCCAGTATCAGTACAGTGTTTCTCTTGAACCTGCAGGTTCCGGCTCCGGAATAATCATCAGCGATGACGGATATATTGTTACAAACGCCCACGTTATCAACGATGCGGAAACCGTAAAAATCGTTCTCTATAACGAAGAGGAATATGAGGCAAAGATCATCGGCAGCGACACTCAGACCGATATCGCAGTTCTTAAAATCGAAGCCAACAACCTTGTTGAAGCTGAATTCGGCGATTCTTCCCAGCTTGAAATCGGCGAAACCGTTTATGCTCTCGGAAACCCCGGCGGTCTCAGCCTTCAGTCCAGCTTTACCGACGGTATGGTAAGCGGACTTAACCGTATTATCAACACCGAAAGCAGCTATTATATGAGCGTTATCCAGACCAGCGCCGCTATCAACCCGGGTAACTCCGGCGGTGCACTTATCAACGAATATGGTCAGGTAGTCGGAATCACCAGCGCAAAGATCATTTCCACCGATTACGAAGGAATCGGCTTTGCTATCCCGACCCAGTCCGCAAAACCCATCATTGAAGATATCATCAAGAACGGATACGTTTCCGGAAGAGCCAAAATCGGCATCACCGGCGTCACCATAGATTCCGTCACCGCAAAATATTACAGCGTTCCCGAAGGCGTTCAGATCGTTACCATTGACGAAACCGGAAGCCTTGCCGGAACCGAAGCAAAAGTCGGTGATATCATAACCGCTTTTGACGGAAAAGACGTTTCCAGCATCGAGGATATCCACCGCTATCTCCAGAACTGCGCTCCGGGAGACGAGGTTCAGATTTCCCTCT
Source organism: Oscillospiraceae bacterium (assembly GCA_045636625.1). Taxonomy (GTDB): domain Bacteria; phylum Bacillota; class Clostridia; order Oscillospirales; family Ruminococcaceae; genus UMGS1668. The sequence continues at coordinate 189 of JAZTXW010000022.1, read as the reverse complement.
ATCGCTATTCCGCAACAAGGAACAACGACCTCAGCTTCACCATAACAATAAAACTTGTTGAAGATAAAGGACAGTAAGATCCCTATAAAAAAGCCCCGTGGTCATTTTTGCACGGGGCTTTTCTTTTTTTATCCTTTCGTTTTTATCCCGCCCCCAAAAATAAAAACCCCGCACCCCCCCCGTTAAACC
>JAZTXW010000021.1:0-4238 GCA_045636625.1 Oscillospiraceae bacterium | reverse complement strand
AAGCTAAAATGGCAATCGCCATTGCAAGAGAAGGCGGTATCGGTGTTATTCACAAAAACATGCCCATTGAAAAACAGGCAGAGGAAGTTGACAAAGTAAAACGCAGCGAAAACGGCGTTATTGTTAACCCCTTCTATCTTGCAAAAGAAAACACTGTTGCAGAAGCAAACGCTCTTATGGCAAAATTCAAAATCAGCGGTGTTCCGATTTGCGATGAAAACAAAAAACTTGTTGGTATCATCACCAACAGAGATATGAAATTCCTTGAAAACTTCAACGTTGCAATCGAAGAAGTTATGACCAAGGAAAACCTTGTAACCGCTCCCGTTGGCACCAACCTTGAGGAAGCACAGAAGATCCTCCGCGCACACAAAATTGAAAAACTCCCGATCGTTGATGAAGAAGGCAGACTTGCCGGTCTTATCACCATCAAAGATATTGAAAAAGCTGTTCAGTACCCCAACGCAGCAAGAGACAAAGGCGGCAGACTTCTTTGCGCAGCAGCTCTTGGCGTAACCAGCGACGTTCTTGTTCGTGCAAAAGCTCTTGTTGAAGCAGGCGCAGACGTTCTTGTTCTTGACTCTGCTCACGGACACAGCGCAGGTATCATGAACTGCGTAAAAATGATCAAAAAAGAATATCCCGAAATCGCTCTTGTTGCAGGTAACGTTGCAACCGCAGCAGCAACCGAAGACCTTTTCGAAGCAGGCGCAGACGCTGTTAAAGTTGGTATCGGCCCCGGTTCCATCTGCACCACCCGCGTTGTTGCAGGTATCGGCGTTCCCCAGATCACCGCAATTTATGAAGCAGCAAAAATCGGCGCAAAATACGGCAGACCTATCATCGCTGACGGTGGTATGCAGTATTCCGGTGACGTTGTAAAAGCTCTTGCAGCTGGCGGCAACGTTGTAATGCTCGGTTCCATGCTTGCAGGTTGTGACGAAGCACCCGGCGAAAGCGAAATTTATCAGGGCAGACGCTTTAAAGTTTACCGCGGCATGGGTTCCCTTGCTGCAATGGCAAACGGAAGCAAAGACAGATACTTCCAGGAAGACAACAAAAAACTTGTTCCCGAAGGCGTTGAAGGACGTGTTCCTTGCAAAGGCACCGTCGGCGAAGTTGTTTACCAGATCCTCGGCGGTCTCCGCGCAGGTATGGGTTACTGCGGATGCGGCACCATTGCTGACCTTCAGGAAAAAGCTCAGTTCGTAAGAATCACCGGCGCAGGTCTTAAAGAGAGCCATCCTCACGACATTTACATCACCAAAGAGGCTCCCAACTATTCCACCAACGTATAATCGATGCTTTGAGCACCAAAATAAAAATGAGCACGCTGAATGCGTGCTCATTTTTTTATATCGGTTATTATGTATTTTTAACAGGGCAGGGAAGAATCCCTTTGCTTTATACCTGTTCCGGGAAGAAGCCGGGGAGTTCGTCGTAATCGGAAAAACCGAGGCCGTGAGCTTTTTCTCTCATTACCTGATAAAGTTCGGCAAAGGTTGCCTGGTAATAGGGTTCGACGAAAAGAACGCCGATTCCGCAGGCAAGAGTTCCGAGAAAGATCCAGCCGATGAAAGAAAGGGCCAGGAGAAAGATGTCGAATTTTTCGTCCTGTGTCATCAGTTTTGAAAGTTCAAAGGCACGCTTTGAACTGATACCCGGGTTTTCTGCAAGGATATAGGGAACCATAAAATACTCATAGCTTTTTATAATTCCGGGAATTATAAAGAGCAGGCTCCAGAGAAAGATTTTAAGATTCATCAGGAACATTATTTTAACGGCGTTGAAATAGTTTCCGCTTTTAAAAACCCAGAAAACGCGTTCAACCTTGGAACCTGAAATTCGGTTTTCCATAAAGAAGCGGCTCATTCCAACAAGAACAGGATATCCGACGAAAAGATTGAAGAAGAAAGATAAAACAAGAATGGGAATAAAAACAGAAACAAGAATTGCGGCATATTCCTCATTTTGATAAAAACTTTCAAAAGAGGGGGTCTCGCTTATAACGGAGAACATGTTGCTCGGGTCAGTCATTAAAAGGCCGGTAAGAATTGTTACGAAGAAGGGAGTCCAAAATCCGAAACGGCTGAGCACGGATTTTGCGTTTTCTTTAAGTTCAGAAATTTCCCACATAAAAAACACCTCCTGATGCAATTTTATTTTATCACTGGAAAAGCTTTTTTGCAAATGAAAAGCTTTGTAAAAAAGCTGCTTCACTTGAGGAGATTATAAGATTTTATGAAAAAAGCCTCCCCGAAAAGGGGAGGCTTTGCTTTATACCTGTTCCGGGAAGAAGCCGGGGAGTTCGTCGTAATCGGAAAAACCGAGGCCGTGAGCTTTTTCTCTCATTACCTGATAAAGTTCGGCAAAGGTTGCTTCGATATAGGGGGTAACAAAAATCTGGCCGACGCAGCAGCAAAGGATACCAAGGAGTATCCATCCATAGAACGAAAGCCCAAGGACAAAGATCTTCCATTTTTCGCCTTTGGTCATCTGTTTTGAAAGTTCAAAAGCTCTTTCGCAGGAGATCTGGGGATTTTCTGCAAGTATGTATGGGACCATGCAGTATTCATAGGATTTGATGATTCCGGGAATTATGAAAAGCAGGCTCCAGAGGAAGATCTTGATTTCTCTCCAGAACATGATCTTTACTATGTTCATATATCTTCCGCTGCGGAAAGCCCAGAAAAGACGTTCGAAGCGGGAACCGAAACCTCTGTGTTCCATGAAATAGCGGTTTTTGCCGACGGTAACAGGTCCGGCAACAAAAGCGCTCCAACCGAAAGCGACCGCAAGACCGATAATAAAAGCAAGAACAATAACAAAAATAGTTGTCATTGCGATGAGCGGGTTGCTGAAGAAGTTTTCAAACGTGGTGCCTATTTCATAGAAGAATTCGCCGAAGAATTCATCCATAAATGCGGCAAAACCTGCCGGGGTAAGTTCTCCGCTGTATTCGGTGGTATATTCGGTAGTAATGCTGCTTGTGGTTGTTCCGCCGGTGCTTGTTCCGCCGGTAATGATTCCCGCAACAAAAGTTACGAGCAGCGGCATCCAATATCCGAAATGGCGAAGGCTGTTTTTTGCCTCCTGTTTAATTCTTGCGCGTGTCCACATAAAAAAACACCTCCCTGATGGTTTTATTATAACGCGTTTTTTCAAAAATTAGATAAATAAATTGTAAACATTTTGAAGATTAAATAAAAATAAATAAAAAAAGAGCACCGAAAATCGGTGCTCTTTAGTGGTGACCCGTGCGAGAATCGAACTCGCGTTACAGCCGTGAAAGGGCCGTGTCTTAACCGCTTGACCAACGGGCCATTATGGTAGCGGCGACTGGATTCGAACCGGTGACACTTCGGGTATGAACCGAATGCTCTAGCCAACTGAGCTACGCCGCCATTACTTTTTTAAAGCCTCAAGGCGAAAATTATTATACAAAACAAATCGAAGTTTGTCAACCCCTTTTTGCAAAAAAATTAAAAAAATTTGAAATTTTTTTAATTTGAAACCAAAAACCGGTGTTCAAGGGAAAAACAGGCTTTGGATGCAATATATTAATATAGTATTATAATATAATATTATATAATATATATACTATACTATATTATAAATACATTTCCTGCGTTTATCAGATCCGGAACGGTTCTTCTGAATATAAGAACGATAGTAGCGGAGAAGAGAGGGTATATATAATAGTATTGTATTAGGTATATACATAAAGCGGGAAGAGATGGCGGACAAACAAAGAACATGATATAAGAAGTAATAAAAGAATGCTTGCAATTTACGGTAATATATAATATAGTAATAATACTACATTATAATAAGGAGGGTTTCTTATGGCAAAGGGTAAGAAGATTCTTACTGAGGAAGAGAAGGCTGCTAAAAAGAAACATATAAAAGAAGAGATCCAGGCTTACATCTGCATGTTCCTTTTTATTGCACTTTTTGTAGTTATGTTTGCGATGTTTGGAAGCCAGTCTAACATTTTCGGCTGAAAAATGGCTTTATTATGCGGTTTTTTGACAGTTTAAAAAATTTGAAAAATTTTTGAAATTTTTTTGAAAAAAGTGTTGACAAGCCGCTTATAATTTGCTATAATAACAAAGCTGTCACTTCGAGTGACACGAAATCACAAAGGACCTTGAAAATTGAACAACAGGAAGAAACAAGAATTAAACCCTTGTATTCATTTGAGTAAATTCCAAAAGTAATAGCAAGTCAGTGAGACT
>JAZTXW010000020.1:0-25271 GCA_045636625.1 Oscillospiraceae bacterium | reverse complement strand
CGTAGGGGTCAAAAGCCTCTCAAGAGTTCGAATCTCTTCATCTCCGCCACAAAACCTTGGAACTTTGTTCCAAGGTTTTTTTGTTATATACAGAAAAATTTTAAGCTCCGGGAAAATGCAGCTTTATTTTCAATATTGACGTTTTCTTTGAATATTCATGCGAATTCAGCAAGTTTTGCAAAAAAAAGAAGCTCCCGCCAGGGAGCTTCTTTTTTTATGTAAAAGCGAAGAAGGTTATGTGATTTTTTGAAACGGGATTATGCTTTATTCCGGATTTCGGTGTTGTTTATAAAAGTGAAAATATTGACAAACCAATTATAAAGTATTATATTTAGTTTATCTATAATATTAAATATAAATTATAATATTACTATATTGATTCCATAATAAAAAAATATGATATTTCACCTGTTTAGGAGCTGATTATATGACAGAAAAAGAACTTAAAAAGCTTTCACGTGCAGACCTTTTGCAGATGCTTATTGATCAGAGCGAAGAAAACAAATTCCTTAAAGAAAAACTTGAAAAGGCAGAGGCTGAACTTGAGAAAAAGGAGATAACTCTTGCGGAAGCAGGTTCAATTGCCGAGGCGGCTCTTAAAATTAACGGAGTTTTTGAAGCAGCACAGGCTGCAGGACAGCAGTATCTCGACAGCATAAAAAGCATCAGCGAAAGACAGGATGCTCTTTCAAGAATAAAAGAAAGAGAAACCAGAGAAAAATGCGAGCGCCAGATTGCGGAAACTCAGAAACATTGTTCCGCTCTTGAGGAAGAAACAAGAATAAAATGTGCGGAAATGCAAAGAAAAGCCGAAAACGAATCCAAGATTTATTGGGACGATGTTTCAAGAAGGCTTGAAAAATTCTACAGAGATCACGAGGGACTTCGTGAACTTTTGTCCAGAACATATACGGAGAATAAACAGGAAGAAAAATGAAAACAAAAACAAAAAAACAAGTTCCGGAAATTGATGAACTCAAAGCGGAACTCAGCAGGGTCAAATATAAGCGAAAATACAGAAAAGTACTTAAAAGCACGTTCTATACACTTGTTGTGGTTGCGGCTTTTGCGGTTCTTGTTGCAACGCTTTGGATGCCGGTTTTACAGATCTATGGTTCTTCAATGACCCCGACGGTAAAAGAAGGACAGATCGTTGTTTCGATAAAAACAAAAAACTTTGAACAGGGCGACCTTGCGGCATTTTATATCGGCAACAAACTTCTTGTAAAAAGAGTTATAGCAGAACCTGCGGATTATGTTTTTATTGATGAATACGGAACGGTTTTTGTTAACGGAGAAGAACTTATTGAACCGTATATCGAAGAAAAAGCTTTTGGCGAATGTGATATAGAAATGCCTTATCAGGTACCCGATTCACGATATTTTTTAATGGGGGACCACAGAAAAACGTCCGTTGACAGCAGAAGCACCGCTGTCGGATGTATCGAAGATGAACAGATAGTCGGAAAAATCGTTTTCTGCGTCTGGCCTCTTTCGGATTTCGGACCGGTTAAATAAAAATTGCTAAGTGATATCACTTATGTATTTCTTTTCAAGAAATACAATCATTCTTGGCGGAAAGGAGGGAAACGCATTTTTGGAAAACAATCTTGAAAAAAGAATGGAAAAATACGCAAAAAAGCATAAGCAAAAGAAAATCTGGAAAAAGATTCTTTCTGTTCTTTCTGCTGTTGTTGTTTTTTGCACCACATATGCGCTTATCCTTCCTGCCATAACACAGGAAAGAGAAGTTTTCTGTGATACGGAAGAACATATCCACACCGAAGAATGTTCAAATACAGAAAACACAGAAAAAAACCTCGTCTGTGAACTTTTGGAGGAAGAGGGACATCTTCACGTTGAGGAATGCTTTGAAGAAACCCTTATCTGTACGGAAGAGGAAAATCACAGCCATACGGAAGATTGTTATCTTGACGAAGAACTTATCTGCATAAAAGCAGAAATACATATTCACGAAGAAACCTGTTACGAAAAAATTCAAAATTGTGAAAAAGAAGAAAAAGACGGACATTTCCATACAGAGGAATGTTTTGTAATTGAAAAAGTTGTCTGTCTTATCGAAGAACACACCCACGGAATCGGTTGTTATTCCGATGTTTCCGCGGATATTGAAACCGAAGAACAATGGACGGCCGCTTTTGCCGAAAACGTTCCGGGAGAAAGTTTTGCTGAAGGTATAATCGCTGTTGCGAAAAGCCAGCTTGGTTATCACGAAAGCACGGCCAACTATATTGTGGAAGACGGCGAAATAATAAAAGGACGTACAAGGTACGGAGAATGGTACGGAGAACCTTATTCGGATTGGAACGTTCTTTTTGCCGGATTCTGTATAAACTATGCAGAGGCGGAAATACCTTTTGATGCGGACATTGAAAAATGGATAGAAATCCTTTCCCTTCCTGAAAACGATATTTACAGATCCGCAGAGGAATATGAGCCTCTTCCGGGCGATATGGTTTTCATAAGCCTTGAAAACGCCGAAAAAGCAGATACTGTCGGAATTGTTTACGAAGTTTTTGAAACGGAAATTAAAATAATCGCGGGCGATATCGGCGACTGCGTACAGGCAGTTCTTTACGAAAAAACAGACCCCGCAATAAAAGGTTACTGCGTTATTGCGGAACCTTCGCCGTATCTTTGCAAAATGGATGAGCATATTCACGAAGAAAAATGCTTTGATATTGACGGCAACATAATCTGCGGAAAAGAAGAACATTCCCACAGCGAAAGCTGCCTTTCTGAAAATGAAACGGAAAATCCGGATGATGAAATTAAGGATGAAGAAATTCCGGATGAAGAAATTCCGGATCGGGTTTGTGAAATTGATGAGCATGCTCACGCGGAAAGCTGTTATGATGAAAACGGAAATTTGATCTGCGAAACCGAAGAACATGTTCACAGCGAAGAATGCCTTCCTGAAACAGAAGAGGAAGAAGCGGAAACCGAAACGGAAACAGAAGAATATTTCTGCGGTTTCGAAGAACATTCCCATACCGAAGGATGTTACGATGCAGAAAGCAATCTTATTTGCGAAATCCCCGAACATATTCACAGCGAAACCTGTCTGGAAGAAAAGCCTTCGCTTACTGAAGAAGAACTTCTCAGAATCGAAAACGTCATCGCGATGATCGACGCGCTTCCGACCTATGAGGAAATCGATGAAAAGATCATTGAATTCGAAGAGGCGGAAGATTATGAAGGCGAAGAAGCGTGGCTTACCGAGATTTATCAGCAGGTAGGCATTGCTTACAAATATTATACAGACCTTCCGGAAGAACACCGTGAACTTGTAACAAACAAAGAAAAACTTCTCGACCTTGAATTTATCTGGTCTGTGGCTGTTCTTGTTGAAACGGAAATTGCAAAAACTGTTTCCTATAACCAGAATATGTTTACTAGCACAGCGCTTTTCGTCGTTTATACTCAGGGTTCAAACGGTTATTATGCCTTTGATGGTTCCGGAGCGGCAGTTCCGATAAATATTTACGCGGACGGAACAATAACCGCGGACGTAAGAAACAGAAATGAGCTTCTCTGGAGCTTTTCCGCTTCCAGAAACGGATATCTCATAAAAAACGCTTCTTCCGGAAGATATATGCACGCCTATCCGAACAACGGAAGCGGCGTTACAACAAGCAGCGCATATGCAAGCACTATTATTAACGCAAACGGCGGAGTCAGAATCCGAAGCAACAGCGAATATGCCTATCTTGATGAAGGAAACAAAGTTTTCAAAGTTACCCAGACACAGAACCAGGCTGCTGTTTATAATTTCGGAATTTATGATACTTCGAATGAAATTTATATTTGGGTTGACGGAACAAACGGCGGAATGGATTATCTTTCCGGTTCTGACAACACCGGCTATACCCTTTTGAAAGGCGAAAGTTTCACCCTTCCGGAAAGCTGGAAAACCCCTGACAGATATAATTATAAAGTCCGGGGCTGGTATGACGTGGTCGGCGGAGAATATTATCTGCCGGGAGCCGAAATCAATCCGGAAGTAAGCATGGTCCTTTATGCGGATTGGATTCCTGCTTCCTATGATATCGGACAGTTCAATGCAGCAGCTTCCCAGACTGTAAGCACGAACGGTTTTATTACAACAAAAGTTTTTGATTATAACCCGCTTTTCAATATACCTTATGTTCGGGCGGACGTTACGGTAAATGCTTCCGGCCACAGCGAAACATGGTCGATTATTTCGACGAACAAAGGCGCCGGAAACCTTATTTTCCGTGACTGGAGCGGCGGAAAACTTTCCTATCCGAACAGTTCCAACACCGGCGATAACGAATATACCGGCGGAAATACGAACGCAAACCTTCTGAATAGTGAAATTATCAACCGCCTTTTCGGAACCGGAACAGAAGTTTTGGGAAAAAACTATCTTGGAACCGGCGACTATCTTTTCCAGTATTGCGACGACCCGGCAAACACCGAATATTACGGATACTATTATTACGATTCGCTTTATCATGCAGCTTCTTATAACCAAAGCGCGCAAAGATTTTACGTTTATGATTACCTTGAACGCGCGGTCGATTCAAGTACGGCGGACTTCCTTCCGCTGAACTCGCCTTATGTTAATACAAACGGAAGACCCGTCGGAACTTACAGCAACAGCGGACAGTATGGCGAATATAACGGAACGGCCCATTATCAGTACCTCGGTGGTACCGGAGTCGGTGCGGAATATTGGTTCGGAATCCAGACGGATATTAAATTCTATCTTCCTAGCGATCCGGGCGGAAAGGATTCCGAAGGAAACAACGTAAACCAGGGAATCAACGGCGAAGACCTTGTTTTCGATTTTACCGGCGACGATGACGTTTGGGTATATGTTGATGATATTCTTGTTCTTGATATCGGCGGTATCCATGATGCGCTGAAAGGTTCAATAAACTTCTCCACCGGAGTTGTTACAGTAAACGGACGCACATCCGCTCTTCCCAAATCGATCGGAGCAGGGGAACATACCCTTACGATGTATTACCTTGAACGAGGCGCTTCCGCATCGAACTGCAAGGTAAAATTCAACATAAGCACCCGATATGGACTTAAACTCCAGAAAGAAGACGTTCTTACAAGGGAACTTCTTAACGGAGCGGAATTTACGGTTTATTCGAACGAAGCCTGCACAAATGAAGTGCGGATATGGAAATCCCACGCGGATTATGAAGCAGGCGCACCGACACAAAGCACCTTTACAGTTGAAAACGGCGTTGCCGAAATGTGGGGACTTGCCGCAGGCAACACCTATTACATAAAAGAAACGAAATATCCGACAAACGGCGGATACGGAGTTGCAAACGGAATTATTGTTATGAAACTTAACAGCAAGGGTCAGGCAACGTTTGACGTAATTCCCGATCCGGATGCTGTCGGAAGCGACCTTTCCGGCGGTTTCACCGTCCATGGATATAAAATAGACGTTGAAAACCACGAAGCTTATCTTGTTGCAACAAACGCAAAAGAGGATTATGGCGAAGAAACAACTTCCGTAACTGTTAAAAAGGAATGGAACGATAACAAGAACCATTCAAATGATTCCGTAACGGTTTACATCCTTGCAAACGGGTTCCGAATACAGGAAACCATTCTTAACGAAAACAATGACTGGACGCACACATGGAAAAACCTTCCTGTTAACGGCGACAGCGGAAACCCGGTTAAATACACCGTTGAGGAAGGAACCGTTCCGGGATACTTCGGAACGATAAGTGTCCTCACTTCCGATTCCGGCGAAGGTACGGGAGAATTCAGACAGGTTTCTTCTTTTACCGACGGAAGAAACTACGTAATTGTTTCAAACAATGCTCCGCTGTATGCAAACGAAAAGGACGGACTTGGAAGAAACTGGAATATAAGTATTCCGCAATATTTCTCCGGAGCAAAATGGACTGCCGAAGTAAACGGAAACACCGTTTCTCTGACCAATGATTTAGGAATGAAACTTTATTATTCCAACAGTTACGGAAGACGAACGTTTGGAGTCAGCAAAAATCCGTCTGGCGATACAGGCCTTTCCTTTGTCAACAAAAGGTTTGCCTATAACGAAAACGGAAAACTTTGGTACATAACCTGGGGCGAAGGAAAAACAATTGACGCATCGGAATGGGAAGGTCCTGAAGTTGTTCTTTATGAGGAAGTCGTTAATGAAGCGACAGTTGAAAACGGATTCCTTATTACCAACACACCGGTTTCCGAAGCGGAAAAAGTTTCGTTCACAGTTGAAAAGGAATGGAATCTTGGAAATTTTGCAACGACCCAGACCTATGAACAGCTTTCGGTAACCATGAAGCTTCTTTCAAACGGAGTGGATTCCGGTATATCTGCCGAACTTAATCTTAAAAACGGATGGAAATATTCCTTTACCGAACTTCCGAAATATGATAACAACGGAAAAGAAATAGTATATTCCATTGAGGAAATTCCTCCGAACAACGATTGGCGAACGGAATACGGCGAAATTGTCAAAACCGGAAACAATTCCTTTGAAACAACCGTAACAAACGTTTACAGACTCCATTACGAACTTCCGCAAACCGGCGGAGGAGGAACACAAATTAATATCCTGGGCGGAATCTTCCTTATAACGATAGGTCTTGCCCTGATATATAAGCGCATCCACAAAAAACGCGGAAAGGAGGATACTTCCTGAAGCGTAACAAAACAGTTTTGAAATTTCGGAAATAAAAAATTTAAAAAGAAAGGAATTTGAAAAAATGAAACTTCAAAAAATCACAAGCATTATTCTTGCAATCATCCTTGTTTTCTCTCTTGGAATCACTGCTTTTGCAGCAGAAACCGGTTCCATCACCATCAACGGAATCAGCGACGGCAACGTTTATTCCATCTATAAACTTCTTGACCTCGAAAGCTATAACAAAGACTCCGGCGTTTATTCTTATAAAGTAAATGCAGAATGGGACGACTTCTTTGAAACTGACGAAGCAAAAGTATATTTCACCGTTGACGAACAGGGCTATGCAACCTGGACCAACGCAAAAGAAGATGACGACACAGTTGCAGCTTTTGCAAAAGCAGCTCTTGCATACGCAAGAGCTAATGGAATTTCCCCTGTAAAAAGCTCCGAAAATGATGGCGAATTTGTAATTACCGGAACTTCCGGCAAATTCTCCGGTCTTGAACTCGGTTATTATCTTGTTGACTCCACCATGGGTGCTCTTTGCGGTCTTACCACCACCAACCCCGATGCTTCCATCAACGCAAAAAACGGTGCTCCCACCATCGACAAACAGGTCCTTGAAGATTCCACCAACCAGTGGGGCGACAACAACACTGCAGATATCGGCCAGGCTGTTGAGTTCCGTGTAACCATCAACGTACACCAGGGTGCAGAAAACTATGTTCTCCACGATGTTATGTCCGCAGGTCTTACCTTCGATCCTACATCCGTTAAAATCGAGCATGTTATCCCCGGACAGGATCCCCATGCTGTTACTGAAGGAACGGATTATGAAGTTGTAACCACCGGAACCTGCACTCTTGACGGCAATGATTCTCCCTGCACTTTTGAAATCGTTTTCTCCAAAGACTTCTGCGATCATCTTGAAACCAACGATAAAGTAATTGTTTTCTACAGCGCAATTATTAATGAAAACGCAATTATCGCCGGCGAAGGCAACAACAACGAAGCAAGACTTGAATTCGGTGAAGAACATTTTACAACCGACGACAAAACCCAGAGCAAAACTTACGGATTCGATCTTGTTAAAACCGACGGCCAGTACAAACTTATCGACGGTGCGGAATTCAGAATTTATGATGCAGAAAAAGACGGCAACGAAGTTCCTGTTGTTCTTATGGATGACGGCGTAACTTACAGAAGAGCAAAAGCAGAAGAAACCGGCGTTAATATCGTTGTTAAAGACGGTAAAGTAAGAGTTATCGGTTTTGACAACGGAACTTATTATCTCGAAGAAAAAGTAACCCCCGCAGGATATAACAACATTCCCGAACGTCAGAAATTCACCATTTCCGACGGAAACCTTGACGCAACTTTCAACGGCGATATTTACTCCACCGGTTCCGGTGTTCACGTAGTAAATAAATCCGGTACTATGCTTCCCGAAACCGGCGGCATCGGTACCACCCTCTTCTATGTAGCTGGCGGACTTCTTGCCGGCGGCGCAGTTGTTGCTCTTGTTTCCAAAAAACGCATGAGCACCAAATAATTATATAGTATAATATTGATATATTATATTTATATTTATTAAGTTAGGATAATTATAACTCCGCACCGTTGTCGAAAAAAAGGCAACGGTGCGGCAAGGAGAGCTTTGCAATGAAGAACCAAATTTCAAATATAATTTTAATATTGATACTTCTTGCAGGGTTGTCCTTGCTTTTATATCCGACAATAAGCGATTATTGGAACTCTTTCACCCAATCCCAGGTCATTGTTGATTACACAAAGCAGATTGAAAACCTTGATACCGAAAAATATGATAAGCTTCTTCAGGAGGCTTATGCCTATAATGAATCTCTTGTTGGAAGAAAAAACAATTATCTTTTAAGCGATGAACAAAAGGCGGAATATGAGGAGCTTCTTGATGTTTCGGGAATCGGAATAATGGGATATATCGAAATTCCTGCAATAAGCTGTACTCTTCCGGTTTATCACGGAACTTCCGATGCGGTACTCCAGATAGCCGTAGGCCACCTTGAATGGACAAGTCTTCCGGTAGGCGGAGAAAGTACTCATTCTGTCCTTTCGGGTCACAGAGGACTTCCCAGCGCGAAACTTTTCAGCGATCTTGATAAAGTTGTTGTCGGCGATATCTTCGTTTTAAGAGTGCTTGACGAGGTGCTGACATACGAGGTTGACCAGATCCTTATTGTTGAACCCCACGAAACGGAAGAGCTTCTTATAATAGAAGGCATGGATTACTGCACCCTTGTAACCTGCACCCCATACGCAATAAATACCCACAGAATCCTTGTAAGGGGACACAGAATCGAGAATGCGCAGGAAGCCAAAAATATAAGAGTAACTTCCGAAGCGGCGCAGATAGACCCGCTTATAGTTGCGCCTGTTGTTGCCGCGCCGATTCTTATTGCGCTTTTTATTGCGATAATGATTCCGAAAGAAAATAAAAACGGAGGTGACGATTTTGAAAACGATTAAAATTTTATCTGCATTTCTGATTATGATTACAATCGTTTTCTGCACCTCCGCAACGGTTTTCGGCGCAGCGGGAAATATCGAAACAGAAAGAGATTCAAGTCTTGAAATAATCTTCCGCGACGGCGAAAAAGCCATACCGGAAGCGGAATTTTCTGTTTACCTTATCGCAAATATCGATGAGCAGGGAAGATATACCGTCACCGAAGAATTCAAGGATTTTGATGTCAATATAACCGGAAAAAACGACGAAGCATGGAGAGTTCTTGCTTCAACTCTTGAAGGTTATATTTTCCAAAGCGGAATTTCTCCTGCGGCAGCGGGAAAAACCGATTCCGAAGGAGTTTTGCTTCTTAAAGGGCTTAAACCTGGGCTTTATCTTGTTATAGGAACCCCGATTTCTTTTGATGGATTCACTTATTTTGCAGAAACCGCAATTATCCAGATCCCGGTTTCTGACAGCGAAAATAACATCTGGGATTACGATATTTCGATAAAACCGAAATACAGTTTTATTCCGGATATCGGACCGGACGGATTTGTTGAAAGAAAAGTCCTTAAAATCTGGGACGATAAAGGTTTTGAAGCGATCCGCCCGAAAGAAATAAAGGTTTTTCTTTTCTGTGACGGAAAAATTTACGATACCGTCATACTGAACAAGGAAAACAACTGGAGATATTCCTGGGGTAACCTCGAAGACGGACACAGATGGGTGATTTCCGAAAAAGTTCCGGAAGGATATACCGCTGAAATCGAAAGAAAAGGAATAACTTTTGTCATTACAAACAGCATTGAAGAAAATTATCCGCCTGATGTTCCGGAAAAACCTCAAAAGCCTCAACCCCCTCAGAAACCGGGCGATCCTCAGCTTCCGCAAACGGGACAGCTCTGGTGGCCTGTTCCTGTTCTGGCGGCTATCGGGCTGATGTTCATTGTTGCCGGAATTATCCGTAAAAGAGGATCAGGACGATGAAAAAAACTAAAGGTGATTTTTTGATCGTTTTCGGAGTTCTTTTTGTTGCGGCAGCAATCGGACTTTGCGTTTATAACCTTTATGAAGCAAAAAAAGCGGAGGAATCTTCGCTTTTTGCATATTCGCTTATTGCGGAGCAGGTCGTTATAAAAGAGGAAGAGAAAGCTGAAAACGCGGCAGAAGAAGAAATCCCCGATTATGTGCTCAACCCGGAAATGGAAATGCCCGTTATTTCTGTTGAAGGAACGGATTATATAGGGACGCTTGAAATACCTGCGCTTGGTCTTAAACTTCCGGTTATAAGCGAATGGAGTTATCCTAATCTTAAAAAGGCACCATGCCGCTATTCAGGTTCCGCCTATCTTGATAACATGGTTATCGCAGGGCATAATTACAGTTCGCATTTCAGCGGTATTGAAAATCTTTCCTCCGGAGAAAAAATCGTTTTTACCGATACGGACGGAAACCGATTTGAATACAGCGTTGCGGCAATGGAGGTCCTTCCTCCAACCGCGGTTGAAGAAATGACAAGCGGAGAATGGGATCTTACGCTTTTTACCTGCAACGCAACAGGAACTTACAGAATTGCGGTAAGATGCGACGGATAAAAAACCGCATAATTAAAAGGAAAGTTAAAACAGAGAGTCAGGAATTGCATAAAGGGTAAAAAGCCCTTCAGAAGTTTGAATTTCTTTATCTCAGTCCAAAAACCTTGGAATTTGTTCCAAGGTTTTTTTGTTATATTACGGAAATTTGTCTTAAAAAAAGCTGAAACATATCCGCTGCAAAGCTGTTAAAAAATATATCGTTGATTTTGAATGAAAATCGTGTTATTGTTAAAAAAACAAAATATAATAACAGAAAAGGGGCGATTTTTTAATGGAGTATGTAACGCTTAACAACGGAGTAAAAATGCCGATTATTGGTTATGGTGTAAATAAACTCGAAAAAGAAGAAACCGAACGCTGTGTCATAGAAGCACTTAAAACCGGATACAGGCTTATAGATACAGCACAGTCTTATGAAAACGAAAAAGAAATCGGTTCGGCAATTAAAAAAAGCGGCGTCCCGAGAGAGGAAATTTTCCTTACCACAAAGATAAAAATTGCAAATTTCGGTTACGAAAAAACGAAAGCCTCCGTTCTTGAAGATCTTGAAAAATTCGGAACGGATTATATCGACCTTTGCCTTGTTCACCAGCCTTTTGGCGATTATTTCGGAACTTATAAGGCCCTTGAAGACCTTTATTTTGAGGGAAAAATAAAAGCAATCGGAATTTCAAATTTCTATGCTTATAAAATGGTGGATATGGCTTCTTTTGCAAGAGTAAAACCTGCGGTAAACCAGGTTGAACTTCATCCTTTCCACCAAAGGATCGAAAGCAAGGAATGGCATGATAAATATGAGGTTAATATGCAGGCATGGGCGCCTCTTGGACAGGCAAGAGTGAATATGCTTGAACTTCCGGAACTTCGCGAAATTGCAAGAAGATATGAAAAGTCTGTTGCTCAGATAATTCTCCGCTGGCATATCCAGCGCGGAATTTCCGCAATTCCGGGAACTCCCGATGTTAAATTCATGAAAGAGAACCTTGATATCTTTGATTTCCGTCTTACCGAAAGCGATATGGAAAGAATTAAAAAGCTTGATATGGAACAGAGCCTTTTCTATTCCCATACCGATCCTGTAACCGTTGAATTCTTCGCCGGAAAAATTAAAGAATAATAAAAAAGAGCGGAATTGATTCCGCTCTTTTTTTGCGATATAATCGTTTTGGATAAAAGCAATAACGGTCGATGAGATAATCCGGTTTATCGGGAAAAGTTTTTTGCCGGCTATGCAGAAAAAGAATAAAAGGATGCAACAAAATCGGTAATTTTTGGCACTATTATAATGAGAGATCAAAAGGAGGCTGATATTATGAAAAAAATCCTGTCAGTTTTAATTGCAATACTTATGCTTTGTTCTTGCACATCCATTGGAGGAAAAACGGAGTTTGTTGAAGGAATACATTACCCGTATCCGATGACAATAAGATATGGTGATGCTTCTTTTGAAATACAGGGATCGATCAGTTCTTGGAATTTTCCTGGAAATGAAAAATATGATTCTTATATGATAGAAGCGGAACTTGAACATCCGCTTGATCATAATGATATTTTTTCTTTTCCGGCTGGCACAGAAAAAACAGTAAAACTTGTTTTTAATGAAAATATTCTTTCCTATGAAGTTCGTCGCTGGAAAGTAAAAGCAGATTATCTTGTGGATGAAGTCGAAGGATATAAGCTTGATGATGAAAGCGAAAAAGTTGAAATTAAGGACGAAGTTTTTGAAATTCCAACCGATGGAGGAATTTATGTATATCAGGTACATGCCTATTACGAATACGGAGATTGTTATTATTCTTTCCGAATCGATTCTCCGGATGAATGGGGAATAACTCTTTCGGTAAAAAATGTAACCGCAACAGGCGCAACCGTTGTATTCGGCCAGAAAGGTGGAAACACCACGGGCGAACTCAATTCAGGAAGCTATTATCGCCTTGAACATAATAATGAGGAATTGGCTTTCGCCGTTGAGGGAGACATTGTCTGGACCGCCGAAGCTTATATGATTCCTAAAGGCGGCGAAGTTGAAATGGAAGTAAACTGGGAATGGCTTTATGGAACACTTGAACCCGGAACTTACCGCATTGTAAAACAGGTGATGGATTTTCGCGGACCGGGAGATTATGACGAAAAAGAATATTCCGCGGAATTTACAATCGGAGCCAAAGAACTTAAAAACATCAGCATTATGAAAATTGTTGACGGCGCCGAAAGCGGAAACCTCGTTCTTGCGGGAGAAAACCCCGGAGACGTTATGACCCTTAACGCAAAAAACGTGTCGGTTTTTCTTGACGGGGAACCGAGCGATATTTCCGCGCTCATGGACGGAATGACTGTTCACATATATCATGACGGAAGTATCCTTGAAACTTATCCTGCAAGTTTCGGAAACGTGGAGGAACTCCACGGTTTCAGCATCGGAACGAAGAATCAGGTCGGAGGAACTCTGTTTGACCTCTGTGGGCTTTATTTAAAGGTTCTGGACGATCTTTGGGAAGTTGACAACGGATTAAACGGCGGGGCGGAATACGTCAGTATCGACCTCTCAGAGGCTCCCGGCGGACTTACCGAAGGCGAGAAAGCTGCAATCGGCTGGATTTTTGGAAACAGGCACGGTGTAATGGCACTCAACTTTACAATGGAGGAACTGAAAAACGGAGGATATCTTACAGCCGCAGGAGGTTCAGATAACCTTTATCAGTGGGACAACGGTGTCCTTTTAAGCATTACCGGAAATAATGAAGAAGGCGATGAGCCTGATGCATATTTCGGTCTTAGAACCGTTGAATTCAATGCGATGAAATGGCGCAGTCCTCTCGGTGCATATATGTTTATGGATTGCACCGCAAACTGGCCGCAGATGGGAACCTGGACGGATTACAGCATCGGTGCTCAGGCAATCTCCTAAGGAGAAACTGCTTATTATAGGTCGGCTCCGTTTTTGTTGAAAAAGATATCATAATATGATATTTTGTAACAGGGGGGATTATATGAGTGAATTTTTCAGTAAACACAAAAAATCATGCATAATTGCCGGTTTGATTATCGGAGCTGTTATTTTTGCTGTTTATCTTTTTGCACTTTTTCGTCCCGGATTTTGGTATCGTGATGCTTTCCTTTATAAACAGAAAGCACCTTTTGAAGGAATGGAGGTTTATTCCGGAAAAGACAGGGAATTAGGATACCGTTACGAAATGACAATGGCAAAGGATGGAATAAAAACCTATATTGTCTTTTCTGTGAATGAAACCGAAAGGTTATACGAAGTTATTTCAGATAATTCCAAGAACCATAATCCTGATGTTGAAATTTATGAAAATGGAGAGCTTGTTTTCAAAGGTACTTCCTTTTCCGGAATGCTTTTTGATTTAAACGAAGAACCTTTTGTCGAAACGCCTGAAATAAATTTTTATGTTAACGGAAACGTTCCGGAAGGGGAACTTCTTCCTACATATAACTGGATTTATGAGGTTTCGCAAAGAGTAAAAACGGATATCCGCGGAAATGCAATTTGGCTTATATTTATAGCTGTTTTTGCCGGAACCATAGCTCTTGATATGATTTATCCGGATCTTTTTTGGGAACTTAACCACAGACTTTCTGTCGAAGGCGGCATTCCCAGTGATTATTACCGTTTTATTCAAAAAGCCGGATGGGTTTTATCTCCTTTTATAATAATCGCCTTAATGATCGCAAGTTTTGTTGTAACAATATAAAAAAACACCCCGGACAAAGTTCGGGGTGTTTTTGTGCTTATTTCTGGATTTTGCCGGTATCGATTGAACTTCCGTGTTCAAGTCCAAGGCGTTTTGCGGCTTCTTCGCGCATTTTGTATTTAAGGATTTTTCCTGCGGCATTCATGGGGAAGCCTTCGACAAATTCGATATATCTCGGAACTTTGTGGCGGGCAAGGCGGCCTTTTATATAATCCGCCATTTCCTCAACAGTCATGCTGCCGGGTTCTTTAAGAACGATCTGCGCCATAATTTCTTCGCCGTATTTTTTATCCGGAACGCCGATTACCTGAACATCCTTTACCTTTTCATGGGTATAGATAAATTCTTCGATCTCTTTCGGATAAATGTTTTCGCCGCCGCGGATGATCATATCTTTAAGACGACCGGTGATGTTATAAGTTCCGTCCGGATTTTTGCAGGCAAGGTCGCCGGAATGGAGCCATCCTTCTTCATCGATTGTTCCGGCGGTTGCCTCGGGCATTTTGTAATAACCTTTCATAAGGTTATAACCGCGGGAACAGAATTCGCCGTTAACTCCGAAAGGAACTTCCTCGCCGGTTTCCGGATCGACAATTTTGGTTTCAACATGGGGAAGGTTATAGCCAACGGTGTCACAGCGGAGGTCAAGCGGATCTTCCCATGCGGAAGTTGTGCT
Source organism: Oscillospiraceae bacterium (assembly GCA_045636625.1). GTDB lineage: Bacteria > Bacillota > Clostridia > Oscillospirales > Ruminococcaceae > UMGS1668. The sequence goes on along the minus strand of JAZTXW010000020.1, from coordinate 10,126 downwards.
TCCCGGGGAAGATTCGGTCTGGCCGTAAACGCTGATTATTCCGCGCATATTCATTTCGTCCGGCTGTGCAGCCCTTCTCATAAGTTCGGGCGGGCAGCCTGCTCCGGCCATGATTCCGGTTCTCATATGGGAGAAATCGGTGGTTTTATAATCCGGATGGTTGAACATTGCGATAAACATGGTCGGAACACCGTGGAAAGCGGTGATTCTTTCCTGATTTATGCAGGCAAGAGATGCTTTTGCGGAAAAATAGGGAAGCGGGCAAAGGGATGCGCCGTGGGTCACTGCCGCGGTCATGGCAAGAACCATTCCAAAACAATGGAACATAGGAACCTGAACCATAAGGCGGTCTGCGGTGGAAAGTCCCATTCTGTCGCCGATGCATTTTCCGTTGTTTGCAACGTTGTAATGGGTAAGCATAACGCCTTTCGGGAAACCTGTTGTTCCGGAAGTGTACTGCATGTTGCAGACGTCATCGGGACGAACAGCCGCAGCCATTCTTGTAATTTCTTCTTCGGAAACGGAATCCGCTCTTTCCATAGCTTCGTCAAATTCAAGACAGCCGGGCATTTTAAAGCCGACAGTTATAACGTTTCTGAGGAACGGAAGCTTTTTGCAATGGAGCGGAGCGCCGGGTTTTGTATTTTTGATTTCGGGGCAAAGCTCATTGATGATTTCCGCATAGTTGGAATCCAGGCAGGAATCGATCATAACAAGAGTATGGGTATCGGATTGGGAAAGAAGATATTCCGCTTCGTGGATCTTATAGGCGGTGTTTACCGTTACAAGAACGGCTCCGATTTTGGTTGCTGCCCAGAAGGTTATATACCATGCGGGAACGTTTGTTGCCCAGATTGCAACCTTGCTTCCGGCTTTAACGCCCATGGAAACAAGCGCTTTTGCAAAGCGGTCAACGTCCTCACGGAATTCGGAATAGGTTCTTGTGTAATCAAGAGTGGTGTAGCGGAAAGCATACTGGTCCGGAAATTCCTCGCAGAGTTTATCAAGAACCTGAGGGAAAGTAAGATCGATAAGCGAATCCTTTTTCCAGATGAACTGGCCGGAATGGTCAAAGTTATAATAAAGGCTGCGTTTTTTTCCGCGGGGACTTTCAAAACGGTTCATATAGTTTACGAAATGAGGGAAGATAACTTCATATTCCTGAAGATCCTCCATCCATTCCGGTTTCCATTCAAGGGAGATAAAACCGTTGTAGTCAATGGAAGAAAGAGCGCGCATCATTTCCGCAATGGGAAGATTGCCTTCACCGATGAGGTTATAAGTATCTTCGTCGTCGGAATCGCGCAGATGAACGTGTTTTACATAAGCACCGAGATTGCGGATGGTTTTGTCCGCGGATTCTCCGTTTGTGCGGTAAGGATGGTGCATATCCCAAAGAGCACCAAGACTGTCGGAAGCAAATTCATCCATAAGGGAGCGGAGTCTTGCGGTATCGGAATAAATTCCGCTGGTTTTGATAAGAAGAGTTACCCCGGCAGCTTCCGCATAGTCAATAAGGTCAGCAAGATGTGCTTTTATGATTTCTTCATTATCGTTAAGAGCAACGACGCAGACATAGGAAACTTTGAGATTGTGTGCGGTGTCGATGGTGCCTTTGATCATGCTGTCGCTGATGGTTTCGAGAGAAATATCGAGCGAAGTATCGAGACAGGGGATTTTTATACCTTTTTCACGGAGAGATCTTGCGGTTGCGCTGGTGCTGTGTTTGTGAAGCGGGCAGCCTTTTTCATAAAATTCAGGGCGTTTATGGATATTATAAAGCTCAATTCCGGAAAAACGCATTTCGTCCGCAATTTCGATTATTTCGTCCCAGCCGAGAGATTGCCATCCGCGGGTCGAGAAAGAAAGGTTCATGCGTTTTCCTCCTCATAAACGATTTTGTTGAGAGCATTGAGATATGCAAGGATACTTGCGCCTACAATATCGGTGGAAGTACCTCTTCCGGAATAGAGTTTTCCGCAGGAAAGAAGTTTTACAACGGTCTGGCCCATTGCTTCGCGGCCTTCGGTGACGGACTGGATCTGGAAATCGTCCAGTTCATAATGAAGTCCGATTATCTGTTCAATAGCAAGGAAAGCTGCGTCGATAGGACCGTCACCTATGCATATACCTTCAAGAGTATGGTCGCCTTTGCTGATTTTAAGATGTGCGGAAGCTGCAAGAATGTTGCTTGCATTGATAACGTAGCTTTCAAGTTTATAGGTGGGAGGGACCTGGAGAGCGGAAGAAGCAACGATTGCATCAAGCTCTTTTGAACCGACTTTCTTTTTAAGTGCGGCAATCTGTTTAAAGGCTTCAAAAACCTTTATGCCGTCCTCTTCGGAAAGTTCGTATCCAAGTCTTTCAGCCGCTTTGAGCACGGCAGAAATATCATCGTGCTCAGTGAGCACCCATTCGCCTTCTTCGCGTACGCTGTCATCAAAAGGCGAATTTTTGCTTTTTTCGGTGTGGCAAAGGCGGTCGATCTGGGAAAGAACACGGTTTATTTCAGCCATGCGGACTTTTCCGCAAACATCAAACGTGCCGCCTTTGGCATCAAGAATTTTTGCGATTTTTCCAAGGCGGACGTTGTCGGTTGCAACAGCGGTTGCTTTAATTTCGCAAGCACCCGCGCGAACAGCGGAAACCGCGCAGGAATCCGCCATGGAAAGGGCGTCGCTGCAGCTTACGCCGACACAGATGTCTTTAAGTTCGGGCACAGCGGCAAAAATTTCCTCAAGAAATGCGGTGAATTCTTCCGGGAGCATAACGCCTGCGGTGTCGCAGAAAGTTACGGTGGAAGCGCCGGCTTCGATTGCGGTTTTTACAGCGGATTCAAGGAAAGAAAGGTCGCTTCTGGTTGCATCACCGGCAACAAATTCAACGTCATCACAAAGAGTTTTGCATACGGAAACAGTGTTTTTTATTGCAAGAAGCATGGCTTCCGGTTTTTTATGAGAGAGATACTCCATCTGAACGGGGCTTGTGGGAACAGAAACCTGAAGACGGGGCTTTACAGCCTCTTTAAGGGCGTTCCAGACCTTTTCCGCACCGTCATCATCAAGAGATACCGGAACGGCAACAACGGCGTTTTTGACCGCTGCAGCGATGGATTTGATAAGAAGGCTGTCAATCTTGAGATTTTCGATGGGGTGTAGTTCAATGACGGATACCTCAAGGCGGTCAAGTAGTTTTGCAAGTTCAATTTTTTCTCTGAAGCTGAGAGTAAAGCCTGCACTTTTTCCGCTTTGTTTCATGGTAACGTCGCTGATTCTGATGTTCCTCATCTTAACATCTCCTTTTCGGGAAATATAAAATTTTTGAAAAATCCTTCAAAAAATATATACAAAAAAATATAATTAATATTCTTATTCAACCACTTTTTCAATGGTTTGTCAATATAATATTATATAATATAAAAAGCGCTGAATAATTATTCAGCGCTTTTTTGTTTTTGTGGAAATCAGTCGCAAACTTTAACGGTCCAATCAAGAGTGTCTTCAACTTTACCGCTCTGGATGCCGTAAAGGGTATCATAAAGTTTCTGTGCGGTGGGTCCGATTTTTCCTCCATTGATGGAGATTTTTTTGTCTTCCCAACCCATGGAACCGATGGGGGAGATAACTGCGGCGGTTCCGCAGCCCCATGCTTCCTCAAGAGTTCCGTTTTCAGCAGCTTCGAAAAGTTCTTCAGCAGTGATGAGGCGTTCCTCAACTTCAATTCCCCAGCTTCTGATAAGATCGATACAGCTCTTTCTTGTAACACCGGGAAGAATTGAACCGCTGAGCATAGGAGTGATAACTTTTCCGCCAACTTTGAACATAACGTTCATTGCGCCGACTTCTTCAACGTATTTACGTTCAACGCCGTCGAGCCAAAGAACCTGAACGTAGCCTTTTTTCTCTGCTTCCTGACCTGCACGAAGAGATGCAGCATAGTTGCCGCCGCATTTGGTATAACCGGTGCCGCCGCGGACAGCACGAACGTCGCGGCTTTCAACATAAATATCAACGGGGCTCATTCCGTTGGGATAATAGGAACCGGAAGGACTGCAGATGATGCAGAAAATATAAGTTGCGGAAGCGTGTACGCCGAGGTGTGCATCGGTTGCAAAGATGAACGGACGGATATAAAGGGAAGTGCCGGGATTATGGGGAACCCATTCTGCGTCAACGGCAACAAGTTCCTTGATAGCCTCAACAAAGGTTTCCTCCGGAACAGCGGGCATGCAAAGACGTTCGTTGGAATTCTGCATGCGTTTTGCGTTTTCATAAGGACGGAAAAGATGGATGGAACTATCCTCCCAACGGTAAGCTTTCATTCCTTCAAAAACTTCCTGAGCATAGTGGAGAACCATGCAGCTGGGATCAAGTTCAAGAGGAGCATAGGGAACGATTCTTCCATCATGCCAGCCTTTTCCTTCGGTATAGTTCATAAGGAACATGTGGTCGCTGAAAGAACGTCCGAAACCGAGTTTGCTTTCATCGGTAGGTTTTGTTTTGGGGTTTTCGGTGTATGTTACAGGAAAAGTGAATTCCATTTTGTTTTTCCTTCTTTCAATTAATCCTGGGTATAATTTTTGCCGATTTCAAGAGCCTGGATGTTGAGGTCGATAAGATCGGCGTGTCTGGGCGGAACTGCATGGCGAAGACCTTCTTCAAGATGTTCGGCGGAAACGCATCCGGTTTCTTTAACGATAGCACCGAGAAGGATCATATTTGCAAGAGTGGGTGCGCCCATATCCTTTGCAAGCTGGGTTGCGGGGATATAATAAACGTCAATGTCGCTGCGTTCAACTTTTCTGGTGATAAGAGCGGAGTCTACGAAAAGTTTTCCGCCGGGAGCAACCATATTCTCATATTTGTCGAGAGAAGGGTTGTTCATGACCATAACAACGTTCGGATGATCGACGATAGGGGAACCGATGGGTTCATCGGAAAGGATTACGGTGCAGTTTGCGGTACCGCCGCGCATTTCAGGACCGTAGGAAGGAAGCCAGCTGAGCTGTCTGTCCTCTGCAAGACCTGCGTGAGCAAGAACTTTTCCGGAAAAAAGAAGTCCCTGTCCGCCGAAACCGGCAATGATAATCTGATGATCAGCCATTGTTTTCACCGTCCTTGTCACGATATACGCCGAGAGGATAATAAGGAATCATTTTCTCGTCAATCCATTCAAGCGCTTTCTGAGGAGTCATACCCCAGTTAGTGGGACAGGAGGAAAGAACTTCAACAAGGGAAAATCCTTTTCCGTCGATCTGGTTCTGGAAAGCTTTTTTGATAGCTTTTTTTGCGTTGCGGACGTTTTTTACATTGTTTACGGTAACGCGTTCAAGATAAGCCGGGCCGTCAAGTTCGCTGAGAAGTTCACAGACACGGATCGGGAAGCCCTGGGTTTCGGTGTTTCTTCCGTAAGGAGAAGTCTGGGTAACCTGTCCCGGAAGGGAGGTAGGAGCCATCTGACCGCCGGTCATTCCGTAAATTGCGTTGTTGATGAAGATAATGGTGATGTTTTCGCCTCTTGCTGCGGAATGAACGGTTTCGCACATACCGATGGAAGCAAGGTCGCCGTCACCCTGATATGTAAATACTATTTTGCTGGGATCGGAACGTTTTACGCCGGTTGCAACTGCCGGTGCTCTGCCGTGAGCAGCTTCGACCATATCAACGGTGAAGTAGTCATAAGCCATAACGGAACATCCAACAGGTGCAATACCGATGGTTCTGCCTTCGATTCCGAGTTCATCGATAACTTCTGCAACAAGGCGGTGAACAATACCATGGGTGCAGCCGGGACAATAGTGGAGAATGGCATCGGTAAGTGCCTTCGGTTTTTCAAAAACAACTGCCATGATTATTCCTCTCCTTTCTCTGCTTCTTTGATGGAAGCAAGAATATCGTCAACGGTGGTGATCATACCGCCGACTCTGGTGCAGCCGTAAACGGGCTTTTTGCAGCGGATCGCAAGTTCAACATCCTCTTTCATCTGACCCATGCTGAGTTCAACACAAACGAAGGATTTAACTTTTTCAGCTGCTGCAAGAAGTGCTTTTTTGGGGAAGGGCCAAAGAGTGATAGGACGAAGCATACCAACTTTAATGCCCTGTTTTCTTGCTTCAAGAATTGCGTTTCTGGAAACACGGGCGGTGATTCCGCAGGAAACGATGCAGATTTCAGCATCTTCCATCATGAATTCTTCCCAAAGGCATTCTTCCTCTTCGATTTTCTTATATCTTTCAAAACGTTCGAGGTTGATATCCTCAAGCTTTTTCGGGGAAAGATAAAGGGAGTTTACGATATGGTGTTCGCGTTTGCATTCGGTACCGGTTACTGCCCAGTCCTTAGGATTGCTGTCGATTTCAACAGGATCGGGAAGAACAACGGGTTCCATCATCTGACCCATGGTTCCGTCTGCGAGAAGCATGCAGGGCATGCGGTATTTATCCGCAAGTTCAAAACCTTTAAGAGTCATGTCTGCCATTTCCTGAACGGAAGCGGGAGCAAGAACGATTACGTGGAAGTCACCGTGACCGGGACCTCTTGTTGCAAGGAAATAGTCGGACTGAGAAGGCTGAATTCCGCCAAGGCCGGGACCGCCGCGCTGTACGTTGACGATAAGAGCGGGAAGGTCGGAACCTGCAAGATAGGAAATACCTTCGCATTTAAGTGCAATGCCGGGGCTGGAGGAGGAGGTCATGCAGCGTTTACCGGTTGCGGCAACGCCATATACCATATTGATTGCGGCAATTTCGCTTTCTGCCTGAAGGAATACTCCGCCGATTTTCGGCATTTTTTTGGACATATATGCCGCAACTTCGGACTGGGGAGTGATCGGATATCCGAAATAGTGGCGGCATCCGGCAAGGATCGCCGCTTCTGCAAGGGCTTCGTTGCCCTTCATAAGTACTTTTTCCTGCATTGTTTCCGCCTCCTTATTTTTCAACTTTGATTACGCAGTCCGGGCACATTGTTGCACAGAAAGCGCATCCGATGCATTTTTCGGGTTCGGTGATTTCAACGGGAGAATGACCTTTCTGGTTAAGTCTTTCTCTCGAAAGCTGGAGCAGATTTTTGGGGCAGGCATTTACGCAAAGACCGCAGCCTTTGCAAAGTTCTTCTTTAAAAGTAAGTTTTGCCAAAATCGTTGCACCTCCGTTATATTAAGAATTTAAGTGATAATATAATTTCTGAAGCGAAAGGGGGAAAAGATTCTCGACCCTGTCTTTCAGTTTTTCGTAAAGTCTTTCATCACAGCAAGTCATTTTGACTGGAATTCCGAGAACTTTCGAAACTTCTTCGGCATATTCCATGCTTGAAAGCACATCATCTTCGGTCGTTTCCGGACCGAGATTTGTGTTATTGACAATACCGGTAAAAGGAAGTCTGCAAGCTCTTACCATTTCCTCAACAACCTCGACGGTATCGGGAACATTTCTTGTAAGAGGTCTTGCCTTGTTGATGACAAGAAGCATCTCGTAATCGTTTTCCTCAACTATCGAAGGAACGTATCTTCCGAGGGCAAGAGCACCGCGGTCGTCGCCTCCGATATCAAGAACTCCGTATTCGCTTCGGCTGTCGATAAGCTCATAAACTTCCTTCGGCATTGCCGGAGCGTCAACGTTGCTGTTGGCAAACTGTGAGCATATAAGTTTTATCCCGTGCTCACGGAAAACTTCTTCACTGTCAAGGGTACGGAAATAGGGGTTTACAATATCAAGATCCGCAACGGTTACCGGAAGATCGTGCTCACGAAGAAGCAAGGCATAGTTTACGGCAATGTTCGTCTTTCCGCTTCCGTAATGACCGGCAAAAAGTGTAAGTCTTTTGAATTCCAGAGGAAATCACCTCCGTTTTTTAAAATCAAAGCTTGCTTCTTATAATTTTTCCGCTTGTGGTTTTAGGGAGTTCAGTGCGGAATTCAACGATTCTCGGATATTTATAAGGAGCAGTGTGGGTTTTTACGTAACTCTGAATTTCTTTTTTGAGTTCGTCGGTGGGTTCGGTGCCTTTTGTAAGAACGATGCAGGCTTTTACAACCTGTCCGCGGGCTTCGTCCGGAGCAGCACAAACGCCGCATTCAAGAACGTAGGGAAGTTCCATAATAACGTTTTCGATCTCGAACGGTCCGATTCGGTAACCGGAGGATTTGATAAGGTCATCGGCACGGCCGACGTACCAGAAGAATCCGTCCTCATCTTTCCATGCAAGGTCGCCGGTATGATAGAATCCGTCGTGCCAGGTTTCTGCGGTTTTTTCGGGACTTGCGTAATACTGATAGCTGAGTCCGCAGGGAAGTCCCTTGCTGATATTAATGCAGATTTCGCCGGTATCACCTGCGGCAACTTCGTTTCCGTACGGGTCAAGAAGATGAACGTCATAAAGGGGAGAAGGTTTGCCCATGGAACCGATTTTATGGCTGCCGCCGGAAAGGTTACCGATGATGAGGGTGGATTCGCTCTGTCCGAAACCTTCCATAATCTGAAGTCCGGTTGCGTTTTCAAACTGGCGGAAAACTTCCGGGTTAAGCGCTTCGCCGGCAATGGAAGCGTGCTTGATGGAGGAAAGGTCGAAACGGCTGAGATCCTGTTTTATCAGCATGCGGTACATAGTGGGCGGTGCGCAGAAAGTTGTGATATGATATTTCGCGAACATCGGAAGGATCTTTTCGGCATCGAAGCGGTCAAAGTCATAAACAAAAATCGGTGCTTCGCAAAGCCATTGACCGTAAAGCTTGCCCCAAAGGGATTTTGCCCGACCGGTGTCGGAAATTGTAAGATGGAGTCCTTCAGGGTCAACACAGTGCCAGTATTTTGCGGTGATGAAATGACCAAGAGGATATTTATAGTTGTGTGCCGCGATCTTCGGATAACCGGAAGTTCCGGAAGTGAAGAACATGAGCATCGGGTCGTTTCCGCAAGGGGTTTCTTCGTTTCTGCGGAAGGAACTGGAGAACATGGTGTAATCTTCGTCGAAATTGAACCAACCTTCACGGCTTCCGTTGACGATGATTTTAGTGGTAAGGGAAGGGCTGTTTGCGGCAGCTTTGTCAACAGCTTCCGCTGTTTCGCCGTCGGCTGTGCAGATAATCGCGCTGATTCCGGCGGAATTGAAACGGTATTCAAAGTCGTGTTCAAGAAGCTGGTTTGTTGCGGGAATCGCAATCGCTCCGATTTTGTGAAGAGCAAGGATGGAGAACCAGAACTGATAATGGCGCTTGAGAACAAGCATGACTTTGTCGCCTTTTTTGATTCCGAGAGATTTGAAATAGTTTGCGGTTCTGCCGGATTCTTTCTTTATATCGCGGAAGGTAAAGCGGCGTTCTGTTCCGTCATTTGCAATATGGAGCATTGCAAGTTTGTCCGGCTGTTCTCTTCCAAGTTCATCAACAACGTCATAAGCGAAGTTGAAATGTTCTTCGTTTTTGAAATTGATTTTGGTGCAAAGACCGTTGGAATCTTTTTCTGTGGTGATGAATTTGTTATAAACGCGCTCGGTATCGTCGGAACGATGGGGAGCGTTGGGCATGATTGCGGATTTATGGGTGGAAGTCTGTTTCTGCGGGGTAAGAACGATTGCATAGAAAATGCAGTCGTTTCCGCCGACGGCAACCATTCCGTGAGGGGTGGAACTGTCGAAATAGATACAGTCGCCTTTATTGAGAGTTTCGGTGTGTTCACCGATCTGGATTTTAAGGCTGCCCTCAATAATAAGGTCAAATTCCTGACCTTCATGAGAAGTAAGGGCAATGGGACTATGTTCGGCTTCTTCGCTATACTTGTTTACAACAAAAAGCGGTTCGGAAATTCTGTTACGAAAATCGGAAGCCATGTTGTAATAAACCATTCCGTGTGCCTGTTCGATTTTCTGACCCTGTCCTGCGCGGGTGACTGTATATCCGCGAAGTTTCGGGCTTTGTCCTTCGATGATATCGGTGATATCAACGCCAAGGCTTAAAGAACAGCGGTAAAGGAACGCAAAGTTAAGGTCACGCTGTCCGGATTCACATTCGATATATTCTTCTTCGGAAACGCCGGTTCTCTGTGCCATTTCTGCGGTGGAAAGTCCGGTAATTTCGCGAAGGGCGTGAATACGTTCTGCCATTTCCTGAATTTTATATTCAAGTCCGGTAA
>JAZTXW010000019.1:0-3097 GCA_045636625.1 Oscillospiraceae bacterium | reverse complement strand
GGATCGTTCTTTTTATTTTTCTTGGTTGTGTAGTTGCGTTGTTTGCACTCAGTGCATGCCAACACTATTTTGACTCGCATTGCGGCACCTCCTGATTCTTGGAATTTTTGCCTCCCTCATATTAAAGGACACGGGTTTTTTTGCGCAAAAAAATAAACCCTTTTAGAGGTGCTTATACTATAACATAAAGTATATAGTCCCGTCAAGAGTTTTTTTAAAATTTCTTTATAAAATATTAAATTTATTTTATATACAATATTATATGTCTTTTTCAGTCAATAATCAAGCAAAAGATTGTCGGTAATACACAATCTTGTTTTTGAAAAAATATTTATAAAGGAGGTGCATTTTTTTGAAATACGGAATATTCCGGAAAGCAGCCGCAATTTTCTCTTTTGCGGTCATCATTATCATGACAGTTGTTTTTGTTTTTCAGCTTATTCTTCCGGACAGTTTTTACGTTGACAGCGGTGAAAAACTTGAATTTGCGTCCCGCTATGGAAATTTTATAAGCTTCGATTCCTCCGAAACAGAGGTTGAAGAAGTCTTCAGCACAAAAAGGAATAATTTTACCGCTAAAGCAAAACTTCTCGGAGTTTTTCCTTTGAAAAATGTTGACATAAATTATGCAAATTCAAAAAATGTTATAGTTTGCGGAACCCCTTTCGGTGTAAAAATGTTTACAGACGGAGTCCTTATTGTAGATTTTTCGGAAATCGAAACCGAAAACGGTAACTGCTGCCCTGCAGCAGAATCCGGACTGAAAAAAGGAGATCTTATAAAAAGCATCGATGGAAAAGAGGTTTTCAGCAATGAAGACGTTGCCGAAAAAATAGAAAAATCCTGCGGAAAATCTCTCTGTTTTTTGCTTGACCGTGACGGAGAAAAAATTACAGTTTCCGTCGAACCTGAAATGCTTGCGGATCAGAGCGGTTATAAAGCCGGTTTCTGGGTTCGGGACAGCGCAGCGGGAATAGGAACTCTAACCTTTTATGACCCGAAAAGTCTTGTTTTCGGTGGTCTCGGTCATGCTGTCTGTGACGTTGACACCGGAACGGTTCTTCCCTTTTCTTCAGGAGAAATTGTTCCCGCGTCTATTACAAAAATCAAAAAAGGTTTTTCGGGAGCACCCGGAGAACTTGGCGGAACATTTACCGGAAAAGGAAAACTCGGAACTGTTAAAATCAACAATGAAACCGGACTTTACGGAACTCTTGATTACACCTTGTCCGGAATCAGTATGCCCATTGCGCACAAGCAGGAAATCTACGAAGGACCTGCTGTGATCCTTTCAACCGTTGAGGGCACAGAAACAACGGAATATGATATCGTCATTGAAAAAATCAGCCTTTCAGACAACAGCCTTACAAAGAACATGGTCATAAAAGTTACCGACGAGGAACTTATCGAACTCACCGGCGGAATCGTTCAGGGAATGAGCGGCTCGCCTATAATCCAGGACGGAAAACTTATCGGCGCGGTGACCCATGTGCTGGTTAATGATCCGACAAGAGGATACGGGATTTTTATAGAGAATATGCTGGATGCAGCGGGGTAAACAAAAGGCTCACACCAATCGGTGTGAGCCTTTTAACATTAACGGCTATTCCACTTTTCAACAAAAGCTTTTACCGCTTTTCTGTCTTCGGCAGTTCGTCCTCTCCAAGGCCATCCGTCCATAGTTTCCAGGTAATACATCATTTCAAGAACTTTTGGTTTAAAAACTCTTTGTGTCCTGACATTCTCAACCAAATCCACGGGAACGCTTTCAGTTGTATATCTACCAAAGCGATTGAGACCGATAACACTTATCTTTCCATCATTTAATCCCCACGTCCTGTCATCGATATACACTTTTGTTCCCCCGGAGAATGCTTTTGTACCATACAAAACTGTCCCGGCTTCATCCGTATGTTGAGTTGTTATATTGCCAACAGCACAAAATCTCCATTTGTTGTTTACTTCCACATTCTCACCTCCGGTAATATGTTAGTTCGCTTAAATTATAGCACAATTTGTTTTGCTTTTACAGTAGATAAATTGCATCAAAAAACTGTTGTTCCTAATAGCAATCACTCGTGAGCGGCTCGCCCATATTCAGAATGGGAAACTGATTGGAGCCGTGACCCATGTGCTGGTTAATGACCCGACAAGAGGATACGGAATTTTTATTGAAAATATGCTGGAAATGTCAAAAAAATGCGGCTGACAGAGGCTTTGCCTCTGTCTTTTTTCTGTTATAAGTGCTATAATGAATCCATATAATAAAAAACGCACAGAGGTGGAATTACAATGAAAAAATACGTTGATTATATCACCGATATAACCTGCAAACTCCTTGCAATCGACAGCCCCACAGGCTATACCAAAAACGCCGCAGAATTCGTTATGGAAGAATACCGCAAGCTCGGTTACGAACCCAAAATGACCGTTAAAGGCTGCGTGCTCGTTGATATCGGCGGAAAGAACAAGGATAACGGAATCGTTCTTGCGGCGCATACCGATACTCTTGGCGCCATGGTTTCTGAAATCAAAAGCAACGGAAATCTTAAAGTATCCCCTCTCGGCGGAATGAATCCTAACAACGCCGAAGCGGAAAACTGCCGCATTATCACACGTTTTGACGGAATTTACGAAGGAACTTTCCAGCTCAACAACGCTTCCGTTCATGTAAATGCGGATTACAGCGACGCAAAACGCAAATATTCCGGAATGGAAGTTGTTCTTGACGAAGTTGTAAATTCCAAGGAAGATACCGAAAAACTCGGCATTATGGTCGGCGACATTGTCTGCTTCGACCCCAGAACCACCGTAACGAAAAAAGGCTATATCAAAAGCCGTTTCCTCGACGATAAACTCAGTGTAGGTATTCTGCTCGGATACGCAAAATATCTTAAAGAAAATAACATCGAACTTGAAAACCGCCAGTATCATTATATTACCGTTTATGAAGAAGTCGGACACGGCGGCGCCGCTTCCATTCCAAAAGGCGTCACGGAGATGATTTCCGTTGATATGGGATGCGTAGGCGAAGGTTTAACCTGTGATGAACATATGGTATCGATCTGCGCAAAGGATTCCCGCGGACCCTATAAAG
>JAZTXW010000018.1:0-2401 GCA_045636625.1 Oscillospiraceae bacterium | reverse complement strand
GTTTACGTTGCCGGCGCAGCAATCAAGGAAGGTAAACTTGTAACTTCCGGCGGAAGAGTCCTCGGCGTAACCGCAATCGCAGATTCTCTTCCCGAAGCAATCGAAAAATCCTACGGTCTTGTAGAAAAAATCCATTTCGACAACGCTTTCTATCGCCATGATATCGGCGCTCGTGCCCTTGCCGCAAAGGAGGAATAATTACCTTGGTATATCGTGTTTTTGTTGAAAAGAAAAAGGAACTTGCAAGCGAAGCAAAATCCCTTTTCAATGACGCAGTTACTCTTCTCGGAATAAAAGATCTTACCGATGTCCGCGTTATCAACCGTTATGACGCAGAAAACATTACCGAAGAACTTTTTGAATACGCAAAGAAAACTGTTTTTTCCGAACCCCAGCTTGATATCGTTTTCGAAGATATCGAACTTTCCGGTGCAGTTGCTTTTGCGGTGGAATATCTTCCCGGTCAGTTTGACCAGAGAGCAGACTCCGCCGCACAGTGCATCCAGATCATCTCCCAGGGCGAAAGACCCACCATCAGAACCGCAAAAGTCTATGCCCTTTACGGCGAACTTTCCGATTCCGAAATCGCAGATATCAAAAAATACGTAATCAACCCCGTTGAAGCAAGAGAAGCAGGTTTTGAAAAACCCGAAACCCTTGCAATCGAATACAACATCCCCACCGAAGTTGCAACTCTTGAAGGCTTCCGTGAACTTAAAAGAGACGAAGTCGAAGCATTTGTTGAAAAATACGGTCTTGCAATGGATGCGGACGACCTTGAATTCTGCCAGGAATATTTCCGCAGCGAGGACCGCGACCCCACCATCACCGAAATCCGCATGATCGATACCTATTGGTCCGACCATTGCCGCCACACCACCTTCAACACCACCATCGATTCCGTAAAATTCGAGGACGAACTTCTCCAGAAAGCCTATGACGATTATATCGCCACCAGAGAAGAACTTGGCCGCAAAAAACCGGTCTGCCTCATGGATATCGGCACTCTTGCGGTAAAATATCTTAAAAAACACGAAAAACTCGATAAACTCGACGAATCCGAGGAAATCAACGCCTGCACCGTTAAAATTGAAATCGAAGCCGACGGCAAAAAAGAACCCTGGCTCCTTCTTTTCAAGAACGAAACCCACAACCACCCCACCGAAATCGAACCTTTCGGCGGAGCGGCAACCTGCGTCGGCGGCGCAATCCGCGATCCGCTTTCCGGTCGTTCCTACGTTTACGGTGCAATGCGTCTTACCGGCGCTGCGGATCCCCTTAAACCCGTAAGCGAAACCATTAAAGGCAAACTTCCCCAGAGAAAGATCGTCACCACCGCTGCCGCAGGCTATGCTTCCTACGGCAACCAGATCGGTCTTGCAACCGGCATTGTTGACGAAATTTATCACGACGGCTACGCAGCAAAACGTATGGAGATCGGTGCAGTTATCGCTGCTGCTCCCCAGGAAAACGTCCGCCGCGAAAGACCCTGCCCCGGCGATATCGTAATTCTTCTCGGCGGTGCAACCGGCCGCGACGGCTGCGGCGGTGCAACCGGTTCTTCCAAATCCCATACTTCCAAATCCCTTGAAAGCTGCGGCGCAGAAGTTCAGAAAGGTAACGCTCCCGAAGAACGCAAGCTCCAGCGCCTTTTCCGCAACTATGAAGCATGCCGCATGATCAAACGCTGCAACGACTTCGGCGCCGGCGGTGTTTCCGTTGCGATCGGCGAACTTGCGGACGGTCTTAACATCGACCTCAATGCTGTTCCGAAAAAATATGAAGGTCTTGACGGCACCGAACTTGCAATTTCCGAATCCCAGGAAAGAATGGCAGTTGTAATCGAAGCCGAAAACCTTGAAAAATTCCTTGCTCTTGCTGAAAAAGAAAACCTTTCCGCAACCAAGGTTGCCGTTGTTACCGAAGAACCCAGACTTGTTATGAACTGGAACGGCAAAACCATCGTTGACGTAAGCCGCGCTTTCCTTGATTCCAACGGCGCAGAAAAACACATCGACGTTGAAACCGCAAAACCCGCTTATGAACCGAAAAAAGTTTCCGGCTCCTTTACCGAAAATTACAAAGCTCTTGCGGGCGACCTCAACGTCTGTTCCAAACGCGGACTTTCCGAAAGATTTGACTCCACCATCGGTGCAGGCACCGTTCTTATGCCTTTCGGCGGAAAAAATCAGATCACTCCTATCCAGGCAATGGTCCAGAAAATTTCCGTTGAGAAAAAGCACACCGACGATTGTTCCTATATGTCCTGGGGCTATAACCCCTTCATCACCGAACAGAGCCCTTATCACGGCGCATATCTCGCAGTAGTTGAATCCGCCGCAAAACTTGTTGCAACCGGTGCTTCCTTCGAAGACGTTTACCTCACCTTCCAGGAATATTT
>JAZTXW010000017.1:0-5528 GCA_045636625.1 Oscillospiraceae bacterium | reverse complement strand
TGACCTGCCCCTTCCAGTATCAGGTTTACCTTAACGACAAACATTCCTACCGTGAACTCCCCTTCCGCTACGGCGAAACTTCCACCCTTTTCCGTAACGAAGCTTCCGGCGAAATGCACGGACTTATCCGCGTCCGCCAGTTCACCATTTCCGAAGGTCACCTTATCATCCGCCCGGATCAGCTTGAGGAAGAGTTCAAAAACTGTCTTAAACTCGTCAAGGAAGTCATGACCGACATCGGCCTTTATGAAGACCTTACTTTCCGCTTCTCCAAATGGGATCCCGAAAACAAAGAAAAATATGAAGGCACCCCCGAAATGTGGGAAGAAGCCGAAGGCGCAATGAGAAAGATTCTTGACCACATCGGCCTTGAATATACCGAAGCAGCCGGCGAAGCAGCTTTCTATGGTCCTAAACTCGATATCCAGGGCAGAAACGTTTACGGCAAGGAAGATACCCTCGTAACCATCCAGATCGATATGATGCTTGCGCAGCGTTTCGGAATGACCTATATCGACCAGAACAACCAGGCTGTTTATCCTTACATCATCCACAGGACTTCTCTCGGATGCTATGAAAGAACCATCGCTCTTCTTATCGAGAAATACGGCGGCGCACTTCCCACCTGGCTTTCTCCCGAACAGGTCCGCATCCTTCCCATCACCGAAGACCAGAACGAATATGCAGAAGAGATCAAGAAAAAACTTCTCCGCTGCGGCTTCAGACCGGAAGTTGATTCCCGTTACGAAAAAATCGGCTTCAAGATCCGCGAAGCACAGCTTGAAAAAGTTCCCTATATGCTCGTAGTCGGCGCAAAGGAAATGGAAGAAGGCAAAGTTGCCGTCCGTTCCAGAAAAGAAGGCGACCTCGGCGCAGTTGCTCTTGATGAATTCATCGCAAAACTTCACGAGGAAGTTGACAACAAAGTCTGCAAATAAAACATTGCTTTATCTGAAAAGGGCGGAATTTTCCGCCCTTTTTGTTTTATACACAACATTGCAATCCCTAAGTCGGCTTTGCTGACAGCAAGGAAGCCTTCCCGCATTATTGCCAAACTTTCCCTTTGGTTTTTGTGCATTTTTCACTTTAAAAGGTGTTTTTACCTTTGCCCGGTTTTCAAAATCACTGTTAAAACATACCAAATAAAAAAACAAAAATCTGCTTTTTACTGATAGTTTTCAACTAAATGGAATCGTTTCCACCTTTTATACTAATAATATATTATTATTGACTATCAAAGGCTTTTTGTGTAAAATATAATGGTTGTAAAATGCACCCCGACAAGGAGGATTAACCACATGCAAGGTGTAGATTTTTGGAAATCCAAAATCACCGAATCTATTAACACCGCCTACGGCGAAAAACCGGAAGAGGCGGATTATTCACATATCTATGATGCAGCCGCCGAAACCCTCCGCGGAATCCTCGCGGAAAAATACGCTTCCTCTGCTGCAAAACATTCTTCCCGCGGCGAAAAACGCGTTTATTATCTTTCCATGGAATTCCTTATGGGAAGAAGCCTTCGCAACAATCTTCATAACCTTGGAATGACCAAGGACTTTGAAAAAGCAATAAAATCTTTCGGCGCAGACCCCGAACTTGTTTACGCGGAAGAACCCGACGCAGGTCTTGGAAACGGCGGTCTCGGAAGACTTGCCGCCTGTTTCCTCGATGGTCTTGCAACCATTGAAAAACCCGCAATGGGATATTCCATTTGCTATGAATTCGGAATTTTCCGCCAGAAACTTACCGAAGGCTGGCAGACCGAAAAACCGGACGACTGGCTTCCCGGCGGAAAAGCCTGGCTTGCCGAAAAACGCGAACATGCTGTTGAAGTCCGTTTCGGCGGTCAGATCGAAGAATCCTGGCACGACGGCTATCACCAGATCCTTCACAAAAACTATGACAGCGTTCTTGCTGTTCCCTATGATATGTATGTTCCCGGTTTTGATTCCGAGGATGTTTCCCGCCTTCGCCTCTGGCAGGCAGAATCTTCCGGAATCGACATGGAACTTTTCAACCGCGGCCTTTATGCCGAAGCTATGAGAAAAAACTCCGAAGCAAAGGCAATCAGTTCCATTCTTTATCCCAATGACAACCATCCCGACGGAAAAGTTCTTCGCCTTAAACAGCAGTATTTCCTTGTAAGTTCTTCCATCGCGGATATCGTTCGCCGTCATCTTGCCGCATACGGAACTCTTGAAAATCTTGCTGAAAAAGCGGCCATCCATATTAACGACACCCACCCCACCATGGCAATTCCCGAACTTATGCGTATTCTCCTCGATGAATGCGGATACACCTGGGAAAAATCCGCCGAAATCTGCTTCAATCTTTTCAGCTATACAAACCATACCGTTCTTCCGGAAGCTCTTGAACGTTGGGATGCGGGAATGTTCCGTTTCCTCCTTCCCCGTGTTTTCGGAATCATCTGCGAATTTGACCGCCGCCTTCGCATAATCCTTCGCGACAAAGGCTTCAGCGATGCTGAAATCAGCCGTATGGCTGTTGTTGAAAACGGTGAGATCCGCATGGCAAACCTTTGCGTATTCGCAACTCACAGCACCAACGGCGTTTCCGAACATCATCTTACCGTTATGGAAAACAGCGTTTTCGGTGATCTTTACCGTGCTTTCCCGGAACGCTTCTCAAGCGTCACCAACGGTATTGCTTCCAGAAGATGGCTTTGCGCCGCAAACCCCGAACTTAACAGATTCGTTAAAAAATACGGTGCAAGAGATTTTGAGAAGAAATACAACAAGATGCACAACCTTGCAAAACACGCGGATGATCCCGCATGTCTTGAAGAGCTCGGAAAAGTCAAGCTTAAGAGAAAAGAGCTTTTTGCAAAGCACAACCTTGACGTTGCGGGAAATCATCTTGATCCCTCCTCTCTTTTCGACGTACAGGCAAAGCGCCTTCATGAATATAAACGCCAGCACCTCAACGCTCTTCGCATAATCTCTCTTCTCAACGAGATCGAAGCAAACCCCAATGCGGATATCGACCCGAAAACCTTTATTTTCGGCGCAAAGGCCGCTCCCGGTTATTACGTTGCAAAACGCATTATCCGCCTTATCTGGTGCCTTGGCAACGAACTTGCACAGAGTTCCCTTAAAGACAGACTCAGGCTCTGCTTCCTTGAAAACTACAGCGTTACCACTTCCGAACTTCTTATGCCCGCTGCCGATATCTCCGAACAGATCTCCCTTGCGGGAACCGAAGCTTCCGGTACCGGCAACATGAAACTTATGCTTTCCGGCGCTGTAACTCTTGGAACCCTTGACGGCGCAAACGTAGAAATTCTCCGTGAAGTAGGCGAAGAAAACTTCCTTAAATTCGGTATGACTTCCGACGAAGTCGATGCTCTTCGCTTGAGAGGCTATAATCCCATGGAATATATCGAAAAGAACGACGAACTCAAAGCCGCTCTCGACCGTATGCGCCACGGAATTTTCGGAGAAGATTTCTCCGACCTTGCCGACCTTATTGAAGGCAAGGATTTCTACATGGCTGCGGCAGATTTTGAAAGCTATATGGATACCCAGCGCAAAGCCCAGGAACTTTTCCGTGACAAGGAAACCTGGAACAGAATGTCCCTTATGAACATTGCCGGTTCCCCTGTTTTCTTTGTTGACAGAACCGTTCAGGATTACTGTGACAAAATCTGGAACATGTAATTTATTCATTAAAAATCCCTCCGGAAAACCGGAGGGATTTTTTTATGAAAATTCTTGACAATTATATCGTAAGGCGATATAATTATATCGTAATCCGATATAACGGCAAAAGATACATCGAAAGGGGTAATTATTTTGGAAAATATCGCACTTACCGAAGCGGTTTATTACATTCTTCTTTCCCTTAACGAACCGCTTCACGGCTACGGAATAATGCAGAACGCGGAAAAACTTTCAAACGGAAGAGTAAAACTTGCCGCCGGAACTCTTTACGGCGCAATCAACACTCTTCTTGAAAAAGGCTGGATTACTTCCGTTCCGGGAGAAAACGGCGACCGCAAGAAGGAATATGTTATCACAGAAAACGGAAAAAAAGCCGTTTTTTTCGAAATTGAACGTCTTCGCGAACTTTTGAAAAACGGAGAAGAACTTACGGGAGGTTGGAATAAATGAGAAAAGTTATAAAAAAAGTATTCTTTGCATGGGATTATGAAAAAGAAGAAAAATGGCTCAACGAAATGGCCGCAAAAGGTCTTGCTCTTGTTGATTACAGTATCTTCCGCTATTCCTTTGAACCTTGCGAACCGGGTGAATACAGCTTTAAAATTCAGCTTCTTGAACACAGCCTCAACCACCCGGAAAGCGAACAGTATATCCGCTTTATGGAAGAAACCGGCGCGGAACAGGTTGCAAGCTATCTTAACTGGGTATATTTCCGCAAAAAGACCGCAGAAGGAGCTTTCGAGATCTTCTCTGATATCGAATCCAAGCTTAAACATTATATCCTTATAAAAAAACTTCTTGTTCCGATTGGAATCTTAAATCTTTGTGTCGGAATCTTAAACTTCATTAATTGCTGGTTCAACATAAGGGGAATGTTCTGGGTTCCTTTTATAAATATTGCTCTTGCGGTTCTGATGTTTGCCGGTCTTTCCGGAATCAGCAAAAAAATCAAGGAGCTTAAAGCTGAACAGTTTCTTCACGAATAAAAAAATCCCTCCGGAAATCCGGAGGGATTTTTTATTATACAAGCTGCTGCTCGTTGATCATAAGTTTAAATTCAAGCCCAAGCTTTTCCGCGGCGGTTTTGCAAAGCACCATTCGGTCCATAAAAATTCTGAAATAATCCATAACTGAACCGTAGCGGGTATCGACTGAAAGTTTGAGTTTGATAAGGGTTTTGTTTTCGTTGATTTTAAGTTCCGCTTTTTTAACGGAATAGTTTACCTTATCGTGGGCGTCAAAAGTATCCTCGTCGTCGTTCTGAACGCGGCTTCTTCGAACGTCGGATTTATCCGCAATAATAAGGGCAGCGGCCATTGGGCTTATTGGTTTTCCCGTTCCTTCGTCGTGGTTTCCTATTGCCATTATAATATCGGAAATTTCCGCGGGATCCATCCCCATTCTGTCAAGTATCCTGAAAGCCATGATAGCTCCGCTCTGGGAATGGTCGCTTCTGTTGACAACGTTTCCGATATCGTGGAGATAACCTGCGATTTTAACAAGTTCCACTTCCCTTTCGGAATAACCGAGCGTTTCCATTATGTATGCGGCTTTTTCCGCAACAAGGCAGACATGAGCAAAGCTGTGTTCAGAAAAACCGATTGCCTTAAGCGCTTCGCCCGCTTTCTGAATATAAACTTTAACTGTGGGATCATTTTTTACCATTTCATAAGTTACCAAGTGTAACACCTTCCTTCATATAATAGTAAAGCACCGATTGTAATTATATTCCATCAATTTTAATTCGATGCAAATATTTTTTAAAAATTTTATGAATTTTTTAAATAAAACTCTTGACCCTTACCTAACGTAATAGTGTAATATAGGGGTCGGGAGATGATTTTG
>JAZTXW010000016.1:0-11051 GCA_045636625.1 Oscillospiraceae bacterium | reverse complement strand
CTGCATCATATACTACGTCGTACATGGTTCTCATTTTGGTTGCAAATTCGATCCACATAGGATCAGCCTGGATCTCAGCCTGTGCAGCTGCGTCAAGACCGTCTGCATCGAAAGGACCATAGTTTTCGTAGAGGTAGGTATAAGCGTCGGTGATGTCAGCGATCCAATCGTTGTAGGAACCGTTGCCATAGCCGAGGTCGGATCTGTCTACGTTGAGGTCGCCGAGTTCAGTTGCAAGGATTTCGGGCATTTCTTCAGGAGTGAATGCGAATGCCATTACCTGGAGCTGATATACTGCGAGCTGTTCTTCAACGTCGAAGATGGAAGTGGTGTTATCGAAGTCGAATACTACGTATGCGTTTTCAGTGCCGCCGTAAGTAGCAATGAAATCATCGATAGCCTGTTTTACATAGGGGTTCCAACCGTCAGCGAGTTCTTCGGGAGCAGTGTATTTCTCTTTAAGAGCTGCTACTTCTTCAGCGCTTGCTTCGGTGTAGGAACCGTAAACAGTGATTCTGCCCTGGGGTTCAGCATATCTTTCATCGATTACGCCGTTAAGTTCATCAGAGATGTATTCCATAAGAGCTTCGTCAAGCGGAATACCGGTATCGAACTGGCCGGAAGCTGCTGCGAATGCATAATAAGTATCGCCGCCTGCTGCGCAGAAGTTGTTGGAGATAACGCCGTAAACTGCTGCGGGGTCAAATTCTTTGCCGTTGATGCTGTTGATAACAACACGGTTGATGGAAGCGGGGCCATAATAGGTGGAATCGGGATAGGTTTCAGGATTTGCATCATATTCTTTGTAAGTATGAACTTCAAATTCGATGCCTGCAACCTGGGGGAAGCCGCCTACGGATTCGGGAGTGCAGAAAGTGGAAGCTTCGAGAGCTTCGAGAAGTTCTTCACCGGTTACGTAGACGAGAGCGATGGTGTTACCGAAAGGAAGAACGGTGTTAACGTCTTTCATGGTAACGTCACCTTTGGCGATAGGAGCACGGATGCCGCCGCCGTTGGTGATTGCAACGATGTTTTCTTCAGGAACTTCAAGACCGTCTTTGTTCTGGAATACTTTCCAAACCATGGAGTCGGTGATGAGGTCGCCGAGGTTGGTTTCGCTGTCGCGGTTGCCGTTGGGAGCTTTTGCGCCGTTAAGGTCAACTTTGGATTCTGCGAAAACCTGGCCGTACTGTTCATCGATAGGATCGATGATTGCTTTTGCTGCTGCTGCAACAGTTTCGTCGGAACCTTCGTAATCAGCAAGGGAGAAGAGATAGTTGTCTTCAATTTCCTTGGTTGCGTTATCGATTACGACAACACCGATGTTTGCAAGAGCGGTACCGGTGGACTGGATGGGTTCACCGTTTTCACCTTCGGTCATAACGCTGTGGGAGTGACCGTCGATGATAAGGTCGATGCCATTGGTGTTTTCCCAAAGGTCATAGGAACGGTTGGGAACAGAAGAAGCATCGGTACCGAGGTGAGAAAGGCAGATGATTACGTCTGCGCCTTCTGCTTCAAGAGCTGCGATCTGTTCATTTGCGCAAGCGAAAAGTTCGTCTTCTGCAAGGAACTCGAGGCCCTGAATGAGAGCAGGGTTGGTTTTGGTCTGTGCTTCGGGGGTTTCAAGTCCGAAGAAACCAACTTTTACGCCGCCTTTTTCTACGATGGTGTGACCATCATAGATGGTTTCGCCGTTTTCAAGGACGTTTGCACAGAGAACTTCGAAATCTGCATTTTCGAGGTTTGCTTTGATCTGTGCCCAACCGTAGTCAAACTCATGGTTACCAAGGATGGCGATGTCGTAACCGGCAGCGTTCATCATAGTAACTGCGTCTGCGCCCTTGGACATGCTGACGTAAACGGTGCCCTGGCTGTAGTCGCCAGCATCGGTAAGGATTACTTCAGCGCCAGCTGCTTCGAATTCATCAACGAGAGCAGCGACTTTTGCGTAGTCCTTGATCTGACCGTGAACGTCATTGGTGTGAAGAATAATAGTTTTTCCGGTGTAGTCTCCTTCAACCGCAAAAGCGCTGATTCCCATAGAGAGAACCATCACTACTGCGAGAACGAGGCTCAAGATTCTTTTCACAAAAAATCCCTCCTATTTTCTTTTTCCTTTTTTGGCCGGATAGCCATTTTGGGTCGGATAGACCATTTATTATTATATAACTATTCATTTAAATAGTAAAGATTTTTTGAAAATTTTGTAAAACGTTAAAAGGAAAATATTGCTGCTGTTTTTTGTGCACTATGCACAAAAAACAGGACGAGTTTTTTGATATTTACAACTATCGGGATTGGATATTGACAAACATATCAATGTAATGTTAAACTTACTAAACAAACAAGTTTTATAAAAAAACAGCATAATCAGGCTGTTGAAAACAAAGAATAATACAAAAAAGGACAGGACCAAAAAATGATTTATATTCTTTACCTTATTGTTGCGGCAATCGTGACTTTCATGTCCATCAAGGCTTCCGAATATGTGGATATGCTTGATAAGACAACTTCTCTTTCCGGTGCGTTTCTCGGCGGAATCCTTCTTTCCGCAGTAACCTCTCTTCCGGAACTTTTCACAAGTATTTCTTCAACCCTTATGCTTGACCAGCCTGGTCTTTGCATCGGCAACATTCTTGGAAGCAATATTTTCAACTACGCAATGCTCAGCTTCTTTATTCTTACCGCAGTTGTAAAATTCGCAAAATGCGACCTTTCCAAAATCCATTTTGTCGTTGCGATTTCCGTTGTTGCAATGGGCGGACTTATCCTTTGCAATAAATACGGTGTTCTTTCTTTCGATATCGGAAACGTAAGCATTACTTCCGTGCTCATAATTCTTCTTTATGTGCTTACCGTTTGGATCATGTATAAAATGGGCGGAACTTCCGAAACCGAAGATGACGGCGAACCCGTAACCCTTTCAAGAAAACAGATCCTTACCAGATTTGCTCTTGTAAGTGTCGGAATCGTTGTTTTCAGCGTAATTCTTACCTATATCACCGATGAACTTTCCGTTCGCCTCAACCTTGGAAAAACCGTTGCAGGCGCACTCTTCCTTGGCGTAGCGACCTCTCTTCCGGAAACCGCTTCCACCTTCACTCTCTTCAAAATCAAAAACTACGATATCGCTGTCGGCAACATTGTAGGCTCCTGCCTTTTCAACTTTACCATTCTTTCCGTTGCGGATTTCTTCTATCGCGGCGGCGGAATTTATGCAATTGCAGATACTTCCACCATGAACCTTATAATCTTCGCTTCCGTTGCTTCCATTCTTGCGGCTGTTCTCATGAAATTCCGCAACAAGGCAACTTCGGTTATCTGTCCGGTGGGAATTATCGCAAGCTATATTGCATTCCTTGCTCTTTGATTTGACCATGTATTTAAAAAGCCGCTCACAGAGCGGCTTTTTTGTTGCTGCAGGCAGCTAAAAAATCCCATAAAATTAAGATTAAACAGTTGTAATGACAATTAAAACATGATAAAATAACTATATATGTTTTATTCCCGCTTAGGAGGAAAAATAATAATGGATTATCAGAAACTTGCGGAACTTCTGTTCCCGAACGTTGCCGAAACCGCAGAAGAGGTCGAGGCCCGCTATCCCCAGAGAGATCTTCCCGAAGGCGCAAAAGTAACAAGAATCGCTCCGAGCCCCACCGGCTTTATGCATCTTGGAAACCTTTTCGGCGCAATTACCGACGAACGCCTTGCACACCAGAGCGGCGGCGTTTTCTTCCTCAGAATTGAAGATACCGACGCAAAACGCGCTGTTGAAGGCGGCGTTGAAACTATTATCAACGTTTTCAAAAAATTTGGTCTTAACTTTGATGAAGGCGCACTTATTGACGGTGAAAAAGGCGATTACGGTCCTTACCGCCAGCGCCAGAGAGCTTCTCTCTATCATGTTTTTGCAAAAAAACTTGTTTCCGAAGGAAAAGCCTATCCCTGCTTCTGCACTGAAGAGGACCTTGCCGCAATGAGAGAGCAGCAGGAAGCGGAAAAAGCAAACCCCGGTTATTACGGAAAATGGGCAGCACACCGCGATATGCCTCTTGAAGAAGTTGAAAAAGCTCTTGAGGAAGGCAAATCCTGGGTTCTTCGTTTCAGAAGCGAAGGCGACGCAGAAAAATATCTTCATCTTAACGACCTTGTAAAAGGCAAGATCGATATGCCGGAAAATGACCAGGATATTGTTCTTCTTAAATCCGACGGTATTCCGACTTACCACTTTGCTCATGTTGTGGACGACCACCTTATGAAAACGACCCACGTTGTCCGCGGTGAAGAATGGCTTGCAACCTGGCCCATCCATGTTCAGCTTTTCAGCGCTCTCGGTTGGAAAATGCCCAAATACGTTCATACCGCACAGCTTATGAAAATGGACGGCGAAAGCAAGCGCAAACTTTCCAAACGCAAAGACCCCGAACTTGCTCTTGACTTCTATTTCGAGGAAGGCTATCCTGTTCCTTCCGTAATCGAATATCTTCTCACTCTCCTCAACTCCAACTTTGAGGAATGGCGCCTTGCAAACCCCAAGGAACCTTATGAGAATTTCAAATTCACCACCAACAAGATGAGCGTTTCCGGTTCTCTCTTCGACCTTGATAAACTCCGCGACGTTTCCAAAAACGTTGTAGCAATGCTCACCACCGAAAAAGTCTGGGAATATTTCTCCGACTGGGCAGAAAAATACGATAACGAGTTCTATCAGCTTCTTGCAAGAGACCCGGATTACGCAAAAGCAATCATCTCCATCGGCCGCGGCGTTCCGAAACCGAGAAAAGATATCGCCGTCTGGAGCGAGATGAAAGACTATATGGCTTTCTTCTATGATGAACTTTTCGTTGAGGGAAAACAGTATCCCGAAAACATGAGCACCGAAGATATTGCCTCCGTGCTCAAAAATTACGTGAGCATCTATGATGAGCACGACGACCAGACCGAATGGTTCAACCGCATCAAGGAACTTTCCGTTTCCATGGGCTATGCCGCTTCTCCGAAGGAATATAAACAGAATCCGGAGGCATTTAAAGGCCATGTCGGCGACGTTTCCGCTGTCATCAGAATGGCCGTCACCGGAAGAGTGAACAGCCCGGATATGTTCACCGTTATGAACATCCTCGGAAAAGAAAAAGTCACCGAAAGACTTGAAAAAGCGCTCAACAATATTTAATTGAATCAACCTTAGGGGCGGATATTATCCGCCCGAAAAAACAAAAGAAAGGATATCTGCTATGCCTGAAGAAGTAGTATCTAACTTTATACATGATATAATTGACAAAGAACTTGCGGAAGGTTATAACACCGAAGTCCATACCCGTTTCCCTCCGGAACCCAACGGCTATCTTCACATCGGTTCCGCAAAGGCAATCTGGATAAACGCTTCCACCGCGGAAAAATATAACGGAAAATTCAACCTCCGCTATGACGATACCAACCCCGCAAGAGAGGACGACGAATACGTCCAGAGCATTCTCCGCGATATTCGCTGGCTTGGATATGAACCCACCGGCGGAATTTTCTACGGTTCCGACTATTTTGAAAAATGCTATGAATTCGCGGAAAAACTCATCATCGACGGAAAAGCATATGTCGATGACCTTACCCGTGAGGAAATGCAGGAATACCGCGGCACCGACGCAGGTAAACCCAGCCGTCCCAGCCCTTACCGCGACAGAACACCGGAAGAGAACCTTGACCTTTTCCGCAGAATGAAAGCAGGCGAGTTTGAAGACGGAACCAAAACCCTCCGTGCAAAAATCGACCTTGCAAGCCCCAATATGAACATGCGTGACCCGGCAATTTACCGTATCAAACGCGCAACTCACCACCGCCAGGGCGACAAATGGTGCATCTATCCTCTTTATGACTTTGCACATCCGATCCAGGATGCTCTTGAAGGAATCACCTATTCCTGCTGCTCCATCGAATTTGCAAACCACCGCCCGCTCTATGACTGGGTAGTTGAAAACGTAGGATTTGTTCATCCCCGTCCTCATCAGTATGAATTCGCACGTCTTAACGTAACCTACACCGTAATGAGCAAACGCTATCTCCGCGAGCTTGTTGAAAAAGGTATTGTTGACGGTTGGGACGACCCCAGAATGCCCACCCTTTCCGGTATGAGAAGAAGGGGTTACACCCCTTCCTCCATTATCGAATTTGTTAAAACCGCGGGCGTTTCCAAAGCGGATTCCCTTGTTGCTGTCGAACTTCTCGAGCACTGCATCCGCGATGAACTCAACTATTCCGCAACCAGAAGAATGGCCGTTATTGACCCCGTTAAAGTTGTTATCACAAACTATCCGGAAGACAAAACCGAATATTTTGAAATTGCGAACAACGTAAACGATCCCGAAGCAGGAAGCAGAAAAGTTGAATTCAGCCGCGAACTTTATATCGAACGCGAAGACTTTGCGGCGGTTCCTCCGCCTAAATTCTTCCGACTTAAACCGGAAGGCGAAGTTCGTCTTATGGGCGGATATATCGTTAAATGCGAAGATTTTGACATCGACGAAAACGGAAACGTAACCGAAATCCGCGTTACCGCAGACCTTGAAACCGGAAATGGAAACCCCGTTGACGGAAGAAAAGTCAAAGGTACTATCCATTGGGTAAGCGCAAAATCCGCAATTGAAGCGGACGTTCGCATGTATGACCGCCTTTTCACCGAGGCAAACATGGTAACCCTTCCTGAAGGAAAAGAATATAACGATTACCTCAATCCGGATTCCGTCAAAGAATTCAAAAACGCAAAACTTGAAGCAGCTCTTGCCGATGCAGGCGAAAACGAAAGATTCCAGTTTGTAAGAACCGGTTATTTCATCCGCGACAGCAAAGATAAAAACTGCTGGAACAGCATTGTTCCCCTCAAGGAAAGCAAAACCAAATAAAAAAACAAAAGCCGCTTTCAGCGGCTTTTATTTTTTTGTGAAAAATGAAAGATTTATATTATTTTTTCGGTCTTATATATTGAGAAAGCTTTCCGGATAACAAAAAAGGAGGTGTTTTGTTGCAGGATAAAGAGATTGTTGAACTTTTTATAAAAAGGGAAGAAAAGGCTCTTGAAGCGGCTTCTGAAAAATATAAAGTCTACTGCGTTTCAATCGCCGAAAGAATACTTGGGAACAGGGAAGATGCTGAGGAAATCTGGAACGACGTTCTTTCCGCCGCGTGGAATTCAATTCCGCCGAATGAACCGGAGCATCTTAATCTTTATCTCGGAAAAATTTCCCGCAACGCCGCCCTAAAAAAACTTGAATCCGAAAACGCAAAAAAACGCAGCAGCGGAATAAAAATTCAGCTTGATGAGCTTGCGGAATGTATTCCGGCTCCGCTTTCTGAACATCCGGCGGATCTGATAGCGCTCAGGGATTTTCTGAACGGGTTTGTCCGTTCTCTTCCGAAAGAACAAAGAAATATCTTCATTCGAAGATATTGGCTTTGTGAAAGTATAAATGAGGTTGCAGAGCATTTCGGATATTCCGAAAACAAAGTTTCGCTCATCCTTTTCCGCATCCGAAAACGCCTTAAAAAAGAACTTGAAAAGGAGGATCTCGATATATGAACGAAAAGGACTTTATGAACGCATTGACCGATATTGATGATGAACTTCTTATAAATTCAGATAAAAAGCCGCGGAAAATCAAAGGAAGCTGGAAAGTGCTTATAGCCGCCGCTCTCATTATGGCTTTTTCCGTAACCGCTTACGCCGTTGGAAATATCACAACTTCCCAAAAGACAAAAGTTTATGATTCGGAAGACCGTTGGCGTCTTTATTATGATTACGGCGGTGAAGGCGAAGTTGAATTTTATGAAATAAGCGTTGAATATAAGCTTGAACCGCAAAAGGTCAGCAAAAAATTCTATTCTGATATGGTTCATGCGCTGAACTACGAGTGTGAAATGATCCAGAGATATTATGCCGATATTGGGAAAGGGGATTATATCCTTGAAGAAGGAGAAGAGGCACGGGCTTCCTTGGAATTTTCCTACGATACCGAGGACGAGCGGAACAGCTATACCGTTGAGGAGCTGGAAGAATATCTCGGTCTTGAACTTTGCATAAGCGACGAAATACGAAACGGAATAAACGAATTTGCAAACCTTCGCAAAAAAGGAAAAACCGCTGTCTGGCCGCACAGCATCAACTGCACAGGAAAGAAAGTGAGCAACGCCGAAGGAGGATTTGTTCCCCTTTGCGCAACAATCTCTTTTGTTGTTGATTATGACGGAAAAGGCAACTTTGTTTATGCAAATGCTTTTATCTGCCTTTCGGAAGAAAAACAAACCGCTGCGACCGTCTGGAATTCTTTTGAAAAAGAGGGCAAATGGACGGAGAAAATTATAAAAACAGATTCCGGAAAGGAAATTTATTTCATCCATAACAACCCACAGAAAGGTTTCCTCTCCAAAGCAAGAGCCTGCTGGACCGAAGACGGAATCGGCTATTCAGCATATACCGGAATGGCGATGGATTGGGAATTTAAGCACGAAGGAGTAAAATATCTTACACCGTATATTGAAAATATTGAATAATTCGATACAAACCGTAATTAATTGATAAATTTCTACAAAAAGTAAAAGAAAAAGCTCCCTTTTGGGAGCTTTTTTTATTCCATTTCAAATTCGCTTTCTGCCTGAATTCGGGTTATGTGTTCATCATAGGCGGCAAGCACCGAATCTTCAAGAAGCTTTCTTGCCTCCGGCGTAATGGGATGAACAACGTCCCGGAAAATTCCGCCTTCGTCTTTCCTGCTCGGCATTGCGACAAAAAGCCGCTCCGGACCGGAAATCACCTTAAGGTCATGCACCGCAAGGTCATGGTCAATGGTTACCGAAACAAGAGCCCGAAGCCTTTCGTTTTCATAAATTTTTCTGATGCGGATATCTGTGATGTTCATTAAAAAAATCCTCCCGAAATGTTTTGCAAGAAAATTATGGGAAGATTTTTTTGTTTTATTCAGCGAAAATAAAAAAACTGTTTTCTTTTTTGCGAATTGGTTGTATAATATATAAGGATAATTCTGCGGAAAAGCCGCAAAAAACTGTGAAGGAGTGAAAACCGTTGACAGTTGATGAAAACATTCTTAAAGGAAAAAAACATCTTCATTTTATAGGAATCGGCGGTTCGGGAATGTTCCCGATGGTGCAGATTCTGCATAACGAAGGATTTTATATAACCGGTTCCGACAATAACGAAACCGAAACCACCAAAATCGAACGAAAAATGGGTATCGAAGTTATCTTCGGGCAGAAGGCGGAAAATATCGAAGGCGCGGACCTTATCGTTTATACCGCCGCAATAATGGCGGATAACCCGGAACTTATTGCCGCAAAAGCAAGCGGAGTTCCTTGCCTTGAGCGAAGCGAAATGCTCGGTGTTCTTTCAAAAAGATACAGCAAGGCCCTTTGCGTTGCGGGAACCCACGGAAAAACCACCACCAGCGGAATGATCGCCCAGGTCCTTCTTGAAGGAGGATTCGACCCCAGCGCGTTTATCGGAGGAAAAGTAAGGGCTCTCGGCGGAAGCGGAAGACCGGGAAAGCGCGACATCTTCGTGGTCGAAGCCTGCGAGTTTGTCGATACCTTCCTCAAGCTTTCAAACGATATTTCCGTTATCCTCAATATCGATAACGACCATCTTGATTATTTCGGCGACATAAACGGCGCCATTAAATCTTTCCGCAAATTTGCCGAAAACAGCACCGGTGCCCTTATTGTAAACGGTGACGATGAATATACAATGAAGGCCGTTGAAGGTCTTGATAAAGAAATAATCACCTTCGGATGGAACGAAAAAAACGATTATTGGGCAAAGGACGTTCATAAACTCGGCGGAGCAAAATCCGGCTATACCCTTATGTATAAAGGCGAACCCATTGCGGAAATTGAACTTTCCATCCCCGGAAAACACAACATCCTCAATTCTCTTGCCTGCGCAGCCGCCTGCATTTATGTCGGAATGGCACCTGAACAGGTTGCGGAGCATATCGACAAATTCCCCGGAGCGGGAAGAAGGTTCGAGATCCTCGGCGAAGTGAACGGCGTTACAATTGCCGATGACTATGCGCACCATCCGACCGAACTTGAAGCAACTCTTCGTGCCGCAAAGGAAATGGACTTCGGCGAAGTCTGGGCGGTTTTCCAGCCCTTTACATATTCCAGAACTGCTCTTCTGATGGACGATTTTGCAAAGGCTCTTTCCGTTGCTGACCACGTTGTTATGAGCGAGATTATGGGAAGCCGCGAAAAGAACACTTATAACGTATATACCGCCGATCTTGCCGCAAAGATTCCCGGAAGCGTATGGTTCAATACCTTTGAGGAAATGGCAGAGCACACTCTTGCAAACGCAAAACCCGGCGACCTTGTAATAACCCTCGGCTGCGGCGACGTTTATAAATGCGCCTATATCATGGCCGGCATAAAATAAGGAGGACATAAAAATGAAACCTATTCCGAGACTTGCGGATGATATGAGAATATATCTTGCGACAGAAAAAATGGAAAATCAGGAGATTCTCGAAACTCTTCTCGAAAGCCGCGAGGATAACGAAGCAGCTCTTATGTCCGCAAGACAAAAGGTAAGCGACGTTTTTGTAAGCTATATTCTTCCTGCTGAAAAACAGGCAAGAACCAGAAAACTCGACCACGATGGATTTTTTGCTCTTCTTCTTGAACTCACCGCAAAATATCCGAAAGAATGGAGCGAGCTCCGCGATAAATATGAAGCTGACGGAATTACAAAACATTCCGAGCGCCTTAACGCCATGGTTGATAAATATGAAGAACTTTCCACCGTTTTTCAGTCCATGGTTGACGAAGCAAAAGAATAAAACAATATAAAATAAGAAGCACCGCCCGAATGGGCGGTGCTTTTCTTTTGCTTTTATTATTCTTCGTCTTCTTTTTCTTTTTCAACCATTGTTTCTGCGCCGAGGAGGAATTTATCCGCAAAGGTGAGGAGATATCCCTTGCCTGCTTCAAAATCCATTCCCGCAACCTCAAGGTTTACGTTGAAATGGGGAATGTTGATGCACATT
>JAZTXW010000015.1:0-3014 GCA_045636625.1 Oscillospiraceae bacterium | reverse complement strand
GCCTCCGACTTCCACCCCCGAAAACCCATTCCATCATTTCACTTACCTCTTCAAAATAGCGGTTTCCTCAAAATACCGACACCATCCAAAAACGCGGAAATTTTATTTCATCGTTATATGGCTTGAACACCGCTTTCGCCGACTCTATCCTCAGTCGGTGACATATCAAAAATCTGATATTTTATAAGTTTATGGCTTTCCTTGCCATAACAAACAAATACGCCACCTAGCCAGTAAAGCTTGGCTAAGTGGCGTGTTTTATAATTTTATCGTGGACGTGTTATTGAGCAGTCACGGAGAGGGGAGTCGAACCCCTGTCCGAAAGCCCATTCACACAAACTTCTCCGGGTGCAGAATGTTGTTTAAGTTTCCCGAAAAGGGCGGACAGCATTCAAACTGCCCTTTTCGGTATTTTCCTGATACAACGGCGGTGCGGAAAAATCTCCCCCCTGTCGTTCACTGCTAATCGACGCCCTGTCCGAAGCCGCAGTACTCATCGGCAGAACGGCTGCTTAATTAAGCAGCGTAAGCTAATTTAGAATTGTTAGCGTTTATTGTTTTTACCCGTTTTATAGATGGCCGGGCGCATCTACCCGCTATTCATGCTTCAAGACCCCCGTCGAAACCTTTACGCCCCCAAATATAAGAAGCTCCGGTCCCCGAAGGAACAAGAAGTTATCTTCGCTGTTCTTTCATGTGGCGCTCAATGTCGCGCTGCATATCGCGTTTTGCGGCATCGTCACGCTTATCATAAAGCTTTTTGCCTCGGCAAAGACCAACCGCAATTTTAACTCTTGAACCGCTGAAATAAAGTTCAAGCGGAACAAGGGTCATTCCCTGCTGCTGAATCGCCGCATTAAGCTTCATGATCTCGCGCTTATGCATTAAAAGGCGGCGAACACGAAGCGGATCGCGGTTGAAAATGTTTCCTTTTTCATAAGGGCTTATGTGCATTCCGTTAACAAAAATTTCGCCGTTTTTGATGTCGCACCAACTGTCTTTAAGGTTGACCTGTCCGGCGCGGATGCTTTTCACTTCCGTTCCGAAAAGTTCAATTCCGGCTTCATATTTATCGTCAACAAAATAGTCATGGAAGGCTTTTTTGTTGTTCGCAATGCTTTTTCTGGATTCCTTTTTATCCACTTTGTTTCGCCTCCTTTCCTGTTTTTCTTAAAGTTATTTTTGAGGAACAAGTCTGAACTTATACTCCATTCGGGAATTTCCGTTTTCGTCTTTTCCTTCTTCAAGAGTATAATCCCCAAGCTTGAAAATTCCCTGGTAATAATATTCCGTCGGAGAAAATTTTACAAAAAGATGAATATCTTTTCTTTCCTCCGCCGCAGTTTTTATGGCAAGGTTTCCGCCGGTCATGGTCTGGTCTCCGGTTTTGCCTTCTCCGGAATAGATATAATCTCCCTCAGCGGTCCATCTGTCGCGATAAACAAATTTTCCGCCGATTTTATTGACAGAGGAAATGAGAACAACGTTCATTTCTGTGGAATTTATATCTTTTCCGCCGGAAATTCCGATTCTTATTCCAAAAGAACCTTCCACCTGGCGATAGCCAAGAACCGGTTCTCTTTTAAGTTTCTCGGAATGATAATCCTCGCCAAAAAAGTCATCAAGCGTTTTCGGCGCAGCCTTCGGCTTTGTCTTTTGCGCTTCTTTTTCTGCTTTTTCAGCTTTTTGCTTAAGGGCTTCTTTTATTTTTGCAATGTTTATTTCTTTTTCTTTTGCTTTTTGTTCCTCTGTAACCTCAGAAATAATCTGATTATTGGTTTCCTCGTCTTCCAAAACGATAAATTTTCCGAAAGCATCCGGATAAAGAAATTTAGATGTTTTTGCGGCGAATTCAACGGTTACATAACCCTTGTTTCCTTCTGCGTTTGAAGGTTCAAACGCAGTAATCGTTCCCGATCCGAACGCCTTGTGTCTTGCTTTTGCGCCAACTAAATCCATATTTTGTTGGTTCTCCTTATTTAAAAATAAATAAAGCCTTGTGTTTTAAATTTTGAGCACCGTGCTCAAAAGCCGTGCTCACATTCTGTTTCTGCCTTCGATTGCGCGGTAAAGGGTAACTTCGTCCGCATATTCAAGATTTCCGCCAACGGGAATTCCGTATGCAAGGCGGGAAACAATTACCCCAAGCGGTTTAAGCAAACGGGATATGTACATTGCGGTGGCTTCGCCTTCAACGGTGGGGTTTGTCGCCATGATAACTTCCTTTACCTCGCCGTCGGAAAGTCTTTCAAGAAGTTCCTTGATAAAAAGGCTTTCCGGACCGACCCCGTCCATCGGGGAAATAAGTCCGCCAAGAACGTGGTAAAGCCCGTCATATTCTTTTGTGCGCTCAATGGCTATAACGTCTCTTGGGTCTTCAACAACGCAGATGGTGCTTCTGTCCCTTGTTTCATCGCAGCAGATGGCGCATCTCGGTGCGTCGGTTATGTTTTTGCAAACTTCGCAATAACCGATTTTCTCCCTTGCCTCAAGAATACATTCGGCAAAAGCCTTTGCTTCCTCCTCCGGCATGCGAAGAACGTGAAAAGCAAGGCGCTGCGCGCTTTTTTTGCCGATTCCGGGAAGTCTTGCAAAATGTTCGGTAAGTTTTGTAAGCGGAAGTACGCGGTAATTCATAATTTATCAGAACATTCCGGGAATGTTGAGGCTTCCGGTAATTGCGTTCATAGCTTCGCTGTTGGTTTTTTCAATGGTGGAAATTGCCTCGTTAACGCCTGCAACGATAAGGTCCTGAAGCATTTCGATATCGTCCGGATCAACAACTTCCGGTTTGATTTCGATTCCGAGCATTTCTTTTTTGCCGTTCATGTGGATGCTGATCATTCCGCCGCCAACGGTGAAATCATATTCTTTTTCGTCAAGCTCTGCCTGAAGATTGGTCATCTGTTCCTGCATTTTCTGTGCCTGTTTGATCATGCCCTGCATGTTGGAAGGGCCGCCGCCGTATCCCTGGGGAAGTCTTGCTTTCATTATTATATTCCTCCGATTCTGGA
>JAZTXW010000014.1:0-20468 GCA_045636625.1 Oscillospiraceae bacterium | reverse complement strand
GCTAACAAATCAAAGTCTGTTTTCCTTAGCTTCAAGTCTCACTGACTTGCTATTACTTTTGGAATTTACTCAAATGAATACAAGGGTTTAATTCTTGTTTCTTCCTGTTGTTCAATTTTCAAGGTCCTTTGTGATTTCGTGAACCGCTCTCTCGCGGGTCAGCTTGATTAGTATATCATCCTGCAACACAAATGTCAACGGTTTTTTAAAAGTTTTTTTCGAAATTGCATCGTCGCCGTGTGTTCTGTGGAAAGCATTCCACATTTGGTTGAAATGTCCAATATATGCACCCTGGTTTTCAACAAAACGCCCTGTTTTTCCACTATTTCTCAACAAAAAAGCCTTCGGAGCCCCAAAAATCGTCTTCAGGTCCAAAGGCTAATTATTAATTATAATTCATATTTATTAATTAATTTTCAAAAACTCTTTGTTTTTCAAACAATAATTTATAACAGAAATTACTGTCAGCGCAATCATAACAAAGATCGAAACCGTTGCAAGAATACCCAAAAAGCTTTCGAAGAAAGTTCCTGCCGCGTTTTTTACAAGTATCACAATTATCGTAACGTACTGGGAAACCGTTTTTGCTTTTCCCCAGATATCCGCAGCAATGATTTTTCCCCTTGATGTCGCAATGCTTCGAAGTCCGGTCACAAAAAACTCCCTTGCCACCACCGCAACAGTGATAAGCGGATGGAGTATTCCTGCCGCGGTAAAGCAGATAAACGCAGCCATAACCATGAGTTTATCGGCAAGAGGATCCATCAATTTTCCGAAATCAGTTACAAGATTGTGTTTTCTGGCAATATATCCGTCAAGAGCATCGGTCAGCGCCGCAAGTACAAACAGCGCAAGCGTTACCCAATCACTGATCCCCGCAGTAAGGAATGCTCCTACGAAAAGCGGGATCATCACTACCCTCAGCAGGGTGAGTATGTTCGGAACGTTCAAACCGGCATTCTCCTTTCTTTTATTCAGCCAATTCTCCCAGGAGGTCGTATTCGGAGGATTTTACTATTTTAACTTTTACAAAATCACCGATGCAATGTTTTTCCGGGCTTGAGAAATAAACGATTCCGTCAATTTCCGGAGCATCCTGAGAGCTTCTTCCGCGGAACACTTTATTTTTGTTGTCATATCCATCTACAACAACGTCCATAACGGTCCCAATCTTTTTCTTGAGAAGAGCGGCAGAAACAGCAGTCTGAATTTCCATAATAACTTCCGCACGGCGCTGTTTTGTTTCTTCATCAAGCTGGTTCGGCATATCATAGGATCTTGTTCCTTCTTCTCTGGAATATGCAAAGCAGCCGAGACGGTCAAATTTTGCCTGTTTAACAAATTTGCAGAGGGCTTCAAAATCGCTGTCACTCTCTCCGGGGAATCCGGTAAGAAGAGTTGTACGAAGGGTAATTCCCGGAACTCTTTCGCGAAGGTGTTTTACCATTGCAAGAAGTTCTGCAGGGGTGCTCTGTTTTCTGTACATAGCTTTAAGAACTTTTTTGCTGCAATGCTGAAGCGGAATATCGAGATATTTTACAATTTTATCTTCGGAAGCCATTACGTCAAGAAGTTCTTCAGTAACTCTTTCCGCATATGCATAGAGGATTCTGATCCATCTGATGCCGTCGATTTCACAGATTTTGCGGAGAAGTTCCGGAAGCATGCGTTTTCCGTAAATATCTTCGCCATATCTGGTGGTATCCTGCGCAATGATAATGAATTCCTCAACGCCTTTTTCCGCAAAAGCTCTGCATTCCTCAACAATGCTTTCCATGGGTCTGCTGCGGTATCTTCCGCGGATAGCTGGAATTGCGCAATAGGAGCAGCGGTTGTCACATCCGTCAGCAATTCTTATATATGCATAATAAGGATAGTTAACAAGAATTCTCTTGCCTTCCATCTCAAGATTTTCCGGAGCATAGAACTTGCGTACTTTCTGTCCTTCAAGAGCCTGGCGGATGGAAGCGGCGATCTCATCGTTTGCGCCGATTCCGAGAATTACATCCGCTTCCGGAATAAGTTCTGCCATTTCCTCGCGGTAACGTTCCGCAAGACAGCCGGTTACAACAACAAGTTTTACATAACCCTGTTCTTTAAGCTGGCAGCACTGGAGAATATTTTCAATGGATTCGCGTTTTGCACTTTCAATAAAACCGCAGGTATTTACAATTACAACGTCACATTCTGCGGCGTTTTCGACAATTTCAAATCCCTCTTTTTCAAGAGCACCGAGCATAAGCTCCGCATCGACCTGGTTTTTGTTGCAGCCAAGGGCGATCATTCCGATTTTTACGGTTTTATTCGTTTCCATACAGTTCATCTGCAATTTCTTCCTTTACTTTATATATCGCATCTTTTATCATATCATATCCGTAGCCAAGACGGAAGAGAGAATTTATAACTTTTTTGCAATTTTTTTCATCATCAAGCTGATTTTTATACCTGAGCTCAATAATACGCTCGAGTCTTTCCTCTTCGGAACCGATTTCGTCCTCCGCGGCAAAAATTGCCTGCGCGGCCGTTTCCTCATCGATCCCTTTCCGTTTAAGCTCCATGCGGAGTCTTGAAGAACCGAGGAGCTTCATTTCCATAAGGTCATGGGCATACTGGAAAGCATAGGCTTCGTCATCGATAAGTCCGCCGTCCTCAAGCATATCAAGAACTTCGTTCACCGTTTCTCTTTCCGCAAAAACTTTAAGTTTATCAAAAAGCTCCAAACGCGAATGAGCCCTGTACTCTAACAAGTTCAGGGCTTTTTCTTTGGTCTGTTCTGTTGTAAGCTTTGTTTTCGGTTTATTCTTCGTCGTCCACATCTGCTTCAATATCAATGCCGGTCGGAGCAACGCTCAGAATTTTAGATTTTTTTGCAGGTTTGGAAAGATCGGAAAGTTTATCCATGTTTGCGCGGACTTTAGATTCAATCTCTTCACAAAGAGCAGTGTTGGAACGGAGGAGTTCTTTAACATTGTCGCGTCCCTGTCCAAGTCTTTCTCCGTTATAGGAGAACCATGCGCCGGATTTATCCACAATATCAAGTTTTACGGCGATATCAAGAAGTTCGCTTTCCTTGCTGATTCCCTGTCCGTACATGATATCGAATTCCGCTTCACGGAAAGGCGGAGCAACTTTGTTCTTAACAACTTTAACTTTGGTGTGGTTTCCGATCACGTCGCCGCCCTGTTTGATCTGTTCCTGTTTGCGAACATCAAGACGAACGGAAGAATAGAATTTAAGTGCGCGGCCGCCGGGAGTTACTTCCGGGTTTCCGTACATAACGCCGACTTTTTCACGGAGCTGGTTGATGAAAACCGCAACGCAGTTGGTTTTGCTGATTACACCGGTAAGTTTACGAAGAGCCTGGGACATAAGTCTTGCCTGAAGACCGACATGGGTGTCGCCCATAAGTCCCTCAATTTCCGCTTTCGGAACCATTGCCGCAACGGAGTCGACAACAATTACGTCGATTGCGCCGGAACGAACAAGCGCTTCGGTGATTTCAAGAGCCTGTTCTCCGGTGTCCGGCTGGGAAACAAGAAGAGAATCGATATCAACGCCAAGGGCTTTTGCGTAAACCGGGTCAAGAGCATGCTCAACGTCGATAAATGCGGCTTCGCCGCCCGCTTTCTGCGCGGATGCTATGATATGGAGGGCTACGGTTGTTTTACCGGAACTTTCAGGTCCGAAAATCTCAACAATTCTGCCGCGGGGAACACCGCCGATTCCGAGAGCGCTGTCAAGAGAGATGGAACCTGTGGAAATTGCTTCAACGTTAAGCGCCGGCGCCTGGCCAAGTTTCATAACGGTTCCTTTTCCGTACTGTTTTTCAAGCTGTTTGATCGCTGTTTCAAGTGCTTCTTTTCTGTCTGCCATAAATCTCATTCCTCCATTTTTCATAATATCCAATCGGCTTCATTTCTGTTTAATAGTATAATATATAATCAATTTAAAATCAATAGCTTTCAGCTAAAAAATCGAACATTTGTTCTGAATATATTCTTGCCGGTGCGTTTTTGTCCCAATACCCGCGGCGTATTATTTATATATATAATGTAATACTAAATATACATTATATAAGGAGATGTTTTTATGTTTGGAAAAGGAAAACCCGCGGAGCTGAGCCGTGACCAGCTTGATAAGCTCAACGCCCTCCAGCACGAAATCACCGATACATCCGGAAACGGAGTTATCCTCGTTGCCTATTGCAAAAATTGTTCCGGCTGCAGCGGCTGCAAGTAAAAAAATCCCGTGCTCAAAATTTGAGTACGGGATTTTTTTACTTTTCAATATTTTTTCAAAAGGGTATTGACAATCCTCGTTGATTGCATTACAATATACTTGTTGAATGTAATGCAATCAACTAAACGGAGGTGATTCTTTTGTCCGGAAAAACTCAGATGATGAAAGGAATCCTTGAAGGTTGCGTCCTCAAGCTCCTTTCAGAAGAAAAACTCTATTCCCAGGAGATATGCGAAAAATTTTCCGAATTCGGTTTTAATGAAATAAGCCGTGGGACAATTCTTCCCCTTCTTCTTAGAATGGAAAACGATGAACTGATAACTTATGAAAAAATGCCCGTTCCAAACGGCCCCGCAAGAAAATATTACAGCACCACCGAAAAAGGGCTTGCGGAGCTTTCCGATTTCAGCAAAAACTGGAACGAATTTTACATTTCTGTCTGCAAAATTATGAAAGGAGGCAGCGAGAATGAATGAGAAGCTCTCCGGCGAATACCTTTCCGATTATAACGAGGTGACAAAATACCTTAAAAAACACGCCGCAAAAGGCGAAAAACTGAACGAAGTCCTCAATGACCTTTCGGAACTTTATTCCGACATTGAAGCAGAAGGCACACCTGTTTCTTCCGCTCATGAGGGAACCGCGGAAGAATATGCAAAAGAGCTTTTGGAAAGTCTTCCGAAGAAGAAAAAACTTTCTACTAAAGCGATAACAGCCATCCTTGTCATAATAGCTGTTCTAATTTCCGCAGTTTATTTTACCAACGACAGCAAAATGGCAATATCATCTCGCGGACTTGACAGAGTTATCAAAAAGCCGGAACAATATGAACTTTATACGACAAGTTCCAATAGATATGGATTCGAATTGTACCTGCAACAACCGGATAACATTTCTGTTTTAGTACAATCCATACCTTGGGAAACCGCGCCGTTTTATATCAAAGACTTTAAATATTTAGAAGACGAAAAAATTTATATAGAATGTTCTTTGATGTCTGATTATCAGAACAGCGAAGAAGGTAAAATAAAAATTCCGATTCTTTACCCTTCTCTGTTCTATGATGAACCCGAAAAATTACTTAACAGTATAAAAGATTTTAATATAGAAGATTATAAAATCATCAAAGATGTTTCAACCGGAAGTTCCATAGATCTTATGGGAGATAATGGCTATCCTCTGGCAGTACTTTATGACGGATATCCCACCTATTATAAAATAAACAGTGACGGAAGCATTGATTTCGGATATGTCTTTGAACTTCGAGAAAGTCAATACAGCGAAAAAAACATCAAAGACTATCTTCTTGAAGGAAAAGATGTTTATCTCTGTCTGGGATTTGTTGAACTTTCTTGGACAAGCAAATAATCTCTCTGATATAAAAGCAACCCCCGTGCTCAAAATTTGAGCACGGGGGTTGCTTTTAAACTTTTGTTTTCTTCTTTTTAAATTTAAAAATAAAGCTTCTGAAAAGAATTACGTTCATCGCAAGGAAGAACAGAACAAGAATAACCATGGTAAGAGCAGGTTTTTCCGGCGCAAGGGTTGCAAGAAGCATCATCGGGAAACCGAAAACAATTGCCGGGAAGTTCTGATAAACCATATTGTCCGCTGCCGGGGTTTCAAAATCTCCGTCAATTTCGCGAAGAAGAATGGTACCTGTACTTGCGGTTCCGGTAAGCATTCCGTACATCATAAGGAACTGTTCCTCAACGTATCCCGGGAAGAGTTTTTTCGCAACATAATGGTTATAGAAATAAGTTGAGAAAAGACCTGCCGCACCGAGGATAAGCATGATTCCCCAATATTCTTCAAGAACGGAAAGGCGAATTGCCGCAATTCCGGAAACAACCATTATATCAAAGAAAAAGTTGCATGCTCTTGTAAGAAGGAAGTTGTTTGTATAGTTTTGCTGAATAGCGTTTTTCTTTTTGAGGAAACGCATGGTTTCTTTAATAAGCGTTGCGGAAAGAACGCCGATTATAAAGTTGAAACCGAAAATAACCGATCTCATTCCGGGAAGAAGCATTCCAAGACCGTTCATAATAAAATATGTAAGAAGATATCCAACCACGATAAGCGCAATCTGAATGGTCATCTTATCAATGCTTTCCTGCATTGGAATTTCGTCCGCTGCTTCAATATTCTCATTGAACTGGTTTTTTGTTCCGGTTCTTTTTATAATTTTTCCTTTTCTTTTAAGAATATTAAGATGAATAACGCCGCCAATGCTTGCGCTTAAAAAGCCGAAAGCCGCAATGGTAAGTCCAAAGGATTTTCCGCCTTCAAAACCGTATTCGTTTTCATAAATTCCGCCGTAGTTAAGGGCCTGGCCGCTTCCCTGTCCGTATCCGAAAGGAAGAAGAACTCCTGCCGCTTCAAAAAAGTCCTCGATAACAAGCGCAGCAACCATGGTGATCGCAAATCCGAGAACAGCCTGGAGAAGATAGGTGGAAACAGTTGTAACACCGGTGTTGAAAACCTCCACAGCTCTTTCTTTCGTAACTTTTCCGTCGGAGGTTTTAAGGGTGGAAGCAATAAAACCAAGCGCAAGGCAATGATAGGTGAACATCTCGAGCGTCTTCGTGCCCGAAGCACCGAAAAACGCGGTATCGAACATAATGTCACCGGTAATAAGTTTATAAATCCATGCAACAAAAATCAGAATTCCGCCGCCGATTACCGAAATCGGAATAAGAGAATTTTTCAAAATTCCAACTGTCTTTTTAAGAATATTTCCGACCAGAAGGCTTGCAAGAAGCACTGCAATAACATTAAGTGTTCCCCAAACACTATAATCCCAAAAATTTTCCATCAATATTTCCCTCTTTGATATTTTTCCATCTGTAATATATGTTTACATATTTAAGCGCGTTGAATCTTTTGCTTCCGGAAATCTGGTAAGCTTCCGTTCCGGAATAAACGTTCAGCTTGTTTTTTCCAAGAACCGAAACCGCCGAAAGCACGGAAAAAGGAAGTATCCATTCTTCCTCCGTTCCTTCATCAAGAACGATTCTGTCACCGTAAAGCGAGATTTTCGCGTTTTCGCGAAGCATTTTTTTATTTTTCCGAATAATAACTTCTTTAACCGTTGCTTCTTCAACGAAAAGAGGTTTTTCGGAATATTCAGCCGGATCAAGGCTGTTCACGAAATCGGATTGGTAATCATACCATTCCTTGAAAAATTCGAACGGAAAATCAAAATCTTTTCCGCTGATTCTTTTATCTTCGCCATAGATAACTGTTCTTCCGCATTTTTTGCAAAAAGCCTCGTTTCCGTGGCTTTCAAATTCCGAAAGTCCGCAGAAAGGACAGACATAAACCGCTCTTTCCATGTATTCCGCCTTGAAGTCGGATTCAAAAATTCCGTCCGCTTTTGCTTCGTCAACAAAAAGTCCCGTGTTGATTCTTTCCGCAAGTTCCTCATCAGTCATGGCGGAATATTCTTCCGGCATAATAACTTCCGAAACATAGGAACGCATTTTGCCTTTTCTGGTAACGTCGCTCCAGCGCGGCTGAACGCCGTAACCGCCTTCAATCCTGTAAAGAGCGATGGGAAGTTTCAGTTTTTTTGCAAGAGGAACGATTGCGGGGTTAATATATTCTGTTCTGCCGCTGTAAGTTCTGTTGCCTTCCGGCGCAATACAGATCGTTCCGCCTTCCTTCGCAACGCGAAGGCAATTCATGACCGCACCCACATCGGTTGTCTGTTTTTTTATGGGAATCGGCGCAACCGCAAATCTCAGAAGATCCGAAACAAATCCCATGGAAAAAATATCTTCCGTCGCAACATAATAGATCGGAACTTTAAAGGATATTCCCATGAAGAACTGATCAAAAGCCGTCTGATGATTGTAAAGAATAAGATAGGGTCTGTTTTCCTGCTCTTTGAATTTTTCAACCGTAATGCCGTATTTTAATTTACAAACAGGATAAAGCACCGCTTTTGCAACTGTTTGTATAATTTTATGCCTTGTTTTGATCCATTTTTTTCGTTTTGCCA
This sequence comes from Oscillospiraceae bacterium, assembly GCA_045636625.1. Classification (GTDB taxonomy): domain Bacteria; phylum Bacillota; class Clostridia; order Oscillospirales; family Ruminococcaceae; genus UMGS1668. The sequence goes on along the minus strand of JAZTXW010000014.1, from coordinate 12,226 downwards.
TTTTTTCTCCTTTGTGAAAAGAGCTCAAGAAGTCATCACAATTTGAATATATACAGTTATAATACTACATTTTTCCGCAAACTTAAACAATTTTCTGAAAATTTCTGTATTTTGGATAATATTTTTTATCGGATAAACAAAAAAAGCACCCATAAGGGTGCTTTTTATCATTCGTCCTCTTCCTCCATAAGGCGTTTATAAACTTCGCCTTTGGTCTGTCCGGTAAGTTTTGCTGCTTCTTTTGCCGCCATGGAAGCGGGTTTTCCCTTTTCCATAAGTTCTTTTGCTATGGAGATTGCTTCCTCCATCGGGTCGCGCATCTCCTCTTTTTCGATCTGTTCTCCGTCAAGAACAAGAACATATTCGCCTTTCGGCGGGTTTTCCGTATGGTATTTAACCGCTTCGGAAAGGGTTCCTCTCCAGGAAGTTTCATGAATTTTGGTAAGTTCTTTTACAACAACAATATTTCTGTCGCCGAAAACGGAGTTCATATCTTTAAGGGTGCTCAGAAGTTTGTGCGGTGCTTCGTAGAAAACCATGGTGCGGCGCTCATGGCGAAGTTCCATAAGATGCTCCATTCTTGAAGTGCGTTTCACGCTGAGAAAACCTTCAAAAGTAAAACGGGAAACAGAAAGTCCCGAAACCGCAAGGGCGGAAATTACCGCGGAAGGACCGGGAACAACTTCAACCTTAACGTCCGCCTTGATGCAAAGTTTAACAAGGGTCTCGCCCGGGTCACTTATGCAGGGCATTCCCGCATCGGTAACTATTGCGCAGCTTTCGCCGCTTTGAAGGCGGGAAACAATTATATCTCCCTGTTCATATTCATTGAATTTCTGGTAAATGACCATCGGTTTTTTGATTCCGAAATGGTTAAGAAGTTTTACGGTAACGCGGGTGTCCTCCGCCGCAATAAAATCAACTTTCTCAAGGGTTTCAACCGCTCTCGGGGAAAAATCCCCAAGGTTTCCTATCGGTGTTCCCACAACATAAAGAATTCCCATTTTTTATCTTCCGTTCTGTATATAGTTTATTTTAAGTCCGGCGTGTCCGCCTTTTTTTCCTTCAATAAGAATAAGCCAGGGTTCAGTCGAATCCGTCGCGTTGTTGACAAAGGTAAGGCGCTTCGGTTCGATTTTGTTTTTTCTCATCTCAAAAACAACGTCCGCAAGTCTTTCCGGTCTGTGACACATGCAAAATCTTCCGCCGTATTTAAGAAGCCTTCCGGCAACTTTTGTTACCTGCGCAAGGGTGCATCCGCTTTCTCTTCTTGCAAGATCGCGGGAAGTTGTTCCGTTTTCCTTTCCCGAACCGGTTACGAAATACGGCGGGTTAACGGTTATAAGGCTGAAACTTTCCGCTTCCCAGTCAAGTTCATTCAGATCAGCGAGGACCGGGAAAAACCTGTCCTGAACGTTGTTCTTTTCCGCGGTCCATCTGCAAAGTTCAATGGCGCCGGGCTGGATATCAACGGCGGTAACTCTTCCCCTGAATCCGTTTGCCATCATCATTACCGGAACAACTCCGCATCCGGTACAAAGATCGAGAACGTTGTCCTTGAATTTTGGTTTTGCAAATTCCGCAAGCAAAAGCGCGTCTCCGCCAAAGCCGTATTCCTTTGTTGTGGCCATATCAAGACCATAAAAATCATTTACGATTATATCCATCAGAAATCCTCGTTTTCAAAAAGGCAATATAAAAAACGGGAAGGAAATTCCCTTCCCGAAAAATCATCTTTTTTCTTTTTTCTTCGGTGCGCCAACGGGACATACTTTTGCACAGCGTCCGCATTCGATACATCTTCTCGGAACAATGGCATACTGTCCGCAAGTCTGATAAATTGCGTCTTTCGGACATTCTTTTTCGCATTTTCCGCATTCAATGCAGGCGCTTGTTATAATATATGCCATAATTCTCCGCCTTTCATAATAATATAGTTTAATTTTATCACATATTTTATAAAAATCAATATCAACATAAAAAAAGAAGGAAGGCTTCTGCCTTCCTTCTTCAATAAGTACTTAAATTATGCTTCTTCGGGAGCGCCAACAGGGCATTCACCGGCGCAGGAACCGCAGTCGATGCATTTGTCAGCATCGATAACGTATTTGCCGTCGCCTTCGGAAATTGCTTCAACAGGGCAAGCATCTGCGCAAGCACCGCACATAATGCAAGCATCGGAAATTTTGTATGCCATAATCAGAAAACCTCCTTTTAAAAGATAATATAATTTTAACACATATTTTAAAAAAATCAATAGGCGAATCTTTTTTAAATTTATACAAATAAAGCGGAAAGCTTTGGCTTTCCGCTTTTGTTTTGTTATTAATCGTCGCCGGGCTGTGCAGCGCCGACAGGGCAGGAATAGGAACATGTTCCGCAATCGATGCATTTTGCCGGGTTGATGACATATTTTCCGTTGCCGGGTTCAATTGCGTTTACCGGGCAGTTCTCTGCGCAGGTTCCGCATTCAATACACATATCGGAAATTTTATAAGCCATGATAAAATCCTCCTGAAAACAATTTATTCTTCGACTTCTTCGGCTTTGGGTTCTTCCCTTTCGCCGCGAAGACGTTTTACAAAAGATTTGTGGAAAGATTTCGGTGCGCCGTCCGGTGCGTCATCCATTTTTATAGAAAGCATTCCGGTCATAAGGTTAAGGTCCACAACAACGCCGTTGCCGTCCGGAGTTCTTACCGCCGCGCCGACTCTCGGCATGGTTCTGATAAGCTCCTCATAACCTTCCTGTTCATATTTAAGGCAGCACATAAGTCTTCCGCAGGTTCCGGAAATTTTGGTCGGGTTAAGGGAAAGTCCCTGTTCCTTAGCCATTTTTACGGAAACCGGAGCAAATTCCCCAAGGAACTGGGAACAGCAGAAAGGTCTTCCGCAAATTCCAAGTCCGCCCATCATTTTTGCTTCGTCACGAACGCCGATCTGGCGAAGTTCGATCCTTGTGCGGAAAATTGCCGCAAGGTCTTTTACAAGTTCGCGGAAGTCAACTCTTCCGTCTGCGGTAAAATAGAAGATGATCTTGCTGTTGTCAAAAGTATATTCAACGTCAACAAGTTTCATATCAAGGCCATGTTCCGAAATTTTAACAAGGCATTTTTCAAAAGCCTGTTTTTCAAGTTTTTCGTTTTCCTCAACATGTTCAAGGTCCTCCGCCGTTGCAAAGCGAAGAACTTTTTTAAGAGGCATTACAACTTTTTCCTCGTCAACAAAGCGGTTGTCTGCCGCAACTTCGCCGCATTCGGTTCCGCGGCTTGTTTCAACAATAACTTTGTCGCCTATGGAAAATTTTTCACCCTCCGGGTCAAAATAATAGACCTTGCCGACTTCCTTGAAGCGGACGCCTATAACTTCGATCTTTTCGCTCATAAATTTCCTCCAAAAACGCGCAAAAGTTCCATACAGAGCCAGCTTCCGATAAGGTCTGGCGAACAGTTCTGTAAAACTGCAAGTTTTCCGCGTTCAATGATTTCTGATGTTTTAACTGCTTCGATGGGTGTGACCCTCACCGGTGTTTTTTTGCCCGCAGCGCGGTCGATTCCGCATCTTCCGGTTATATTGAGAAGTCTTTCAAGATATTCCGAAAAATCCGCCCTTGCCGCACATTTTTCCGCAAGTTCCGCCGCAAGCTGGTAATAATTTCCTCCGCGAAGAAGTTCCGGGGTTTTTGCCGCAAGAAAAACGATTTCTTTCCGCCCTTCGGAAATTGCGGTGTTTGCCGCGCCGAAATTTCCTCCGCACGCTATTGAAAAAAGTTCCGCTTCCTTTTCCGAAAGTTCCGGATATCTTTCCATAAGCGCGGCGGCACATTCCTCCCTTGCGGGAGGTTCAAGAGTATAAACGGTCGAACGGCTTATGATCGTATCAAGAAGGCTTCTTCTGTTGTCGCAGGTAAGGATGAATCTTGCGTGGGAAGGCGGTTCCTCAAGGGATTTAAGAAGTGCGTTCTGCGCTTCCTGGGTCATGTTTTCAACGTTGAGAAGAATGTAGATCCTCTGGCGGGATTCATTCGGCGCAAGCCAGAGGGAGTTTTTTATCTCCCTTATGCTCTCAATATGAAAACTTCTTGCCCCGCCGTTTCCGCCGTAAATTTCGACGTCCGGGTGGTTTCCGCTCTGGATTTTTTTACATACGGAACAATTTCCGCACGGAGCGTTTTCCTCGTTGCAGAGAATCGCCTTTGCAAGCCAGAGGGCAAGTTCCTTTCTTCCCGTTCCCTTTTCGCCTTCTATAAGAACAGCGTGGGAAAGAAGGCCTTCGCGCAGTGATTCGGAAAGCGTTCTTTCAAGTTCACGGATTCCGGGCATTTTAAACCTTCTCGAAATGTTCGACGTTCATTACGAAAACGGTAGCGCCGCCAACGGTAACTTCAACCGGGAATGCGGAATACATGCCGACGTCAAAGCTGTTGTTGGGAACCATCTGTTTGCGTTTTTTGCTGTGTTTTGCAATGATATCGATAACGTCCTGAACCTGATCGTCCGCAACGCCGATAAGGAAGGTGGTGTTTCCGCTCATAAGGAAGCCGCCGGTGGTTGCGAGCTTTGTTACGGAGTATCTTGCTTTGGTAAGTGCTGCGGAAACAGCGCTGCTGTCATCGCCGGAGACGATTGCCATGATCATTTTCATATTATTGTTCCTCCTTGGGAAGATTATGTAATATTTAACCGCTAAGCGGGATTAAACTTTATTTAACAACGTTTATTTTATTAACGCCGTATCTTATGAGAAGCCCGGCGATTTTTTCGTCGATAACTTCTCCCGGAATTGCAAGAGCAATGCATGGCGGACACGGAAGATTAAGCCTTGCGGCTATTCTTCCGACCGCTTTTTCGGTTTCTATCTCTTCGCTTTCGGAAAAAACCGCGTTTCTTACGGATATTGCTTTTTCCGGCATCCGGGAAAGCCTTTCTTCAAAAGCGGCGAAACCGTTTCCGAAAGTGTTTTCGATGAATTTTCCAACCCGCTCAAAATCCTTTTCGCTGTTGAAAGGCGAAGCCATGAGCACAGCCCATTCATCATTCACATATTCAGGCTCGATTCCGTGCTCGCGGAGCTTTCTTCCGAATTCCTCACCGGTCATTTCCGTTGATTTCACAGAAAGAACAAGCCTTGCAGGTTCAACGTTGCGAACTTTCGGTGCAAGCCCATGCTCAAAAGCTTTGTAGCGGAGGTTCGCAACTTTTCCGTTGAGCATGGCAAAATCATATTTTGCCTTTGTCTCAAGATAATCCGCGCATTTATCCGCAGAAAGCATAATAAGATAGCTTGGACTTGTTGAACCGAAAAGACGCATTTTCTGTTTTGCGGCATCGCGCAAGGAAGCGTCTTTAAGATGAAGGATAGCTCCTCCGGTCAAAACCGGAAGGCTTTTGTGCAGGGAATCCGCACACATATCCGCTCCGAGAGCGATCGGATGCATTTCGATCGGAGTAAAATGCAGGTGTGCGCCGTGGGCGTTATCAACAAGAAGTTTTGCTCCGTTTTCATGCACAAGTTTCGCAAATGCTTCGATGTCGCTCAGCACGCCGAAATAATCCGGAGAAGTGAGATAAACCGCCTTTGCTTCCGGGTGTTCCGAAAAAGCCTTTTCTGCCGCGCGGATATCTCTCGGATTTATCCATATCGGATCAAGGTCGAGCAGCGCGATGGTATTAACCGCCGCGGCATGGCAGTTCCTTGCTATTATAAGTTTATCACCGGGATTCAGCGCCGCCGCAAGCATTCCCTGTATGCAAAGGGTCGAACCCCCGGCGGAAAGAAGGCTTGCGCCGCTTCCGTAAATTTTCGCGAAACGTTCTTCGGTTTCAAGAATCGCTCCGGAAGATTCAAAAAGGCTGTCCGTGCCTTCCACCTCGGTTATATCATATTTATAGTATTCCGGAAAATTTTCCGCGCCTTTATGACCCGGCATATGAAAACGCGAAAGATCTTTTCCGATATATTCATCAACTGCTTTTTCCAGAGGGTTCATTTTCCGAACCTCTTTTTAAGTTTATGGAGCTTTCCGTTGAGTCTGATTGCGTGTTTCACCATTTTTGCCGCAAAGGGTTTATAGGTGATATCAAATTCGCCCGGAAGTTCATCGACCTGGCCGTTGAATCCGCGTTTGAAGCGGTAAAGGCCGTAAAGATGGTCGCTCTCGTCCTCAAGATTTCCGGAAATTCCCTGGAAGTCGTAAACTTCGCATCCGGTTTCGATTGCCCATTTTATCATTTCCCACTGGATAAGATAGTTCGGCATAACGTTGCGGAAGGCATTGTCGGAAGCGCCATATACATAGCAGCATTTTCCCGCATAGTTTGTGGTGATGGTTCCGCAAACTGCCTGTCCGTTATAAAATCCCATATAAAGACGAACATGTTCACCGAGAGAATCGAGCATTCTCTCAAAATATTCCTTCGGGCGGATGTTGAATCCGTCGCGCTCGCCGGTGGTTTTCATTATTCTCATGAATTCGTCGAGATATTCTTTTCCAACAACTTTTATCTCAACGCCGTGTTTGATCGCGACTCTGACATTATAGCGGCATTTCTGAGTAAGGTTCATAAAAACCTCGTCCTCGGTGCGGTCTTTAATATAAAGGCGGTAATTGAAACGGCACTGGATGGTTTCAAAACCCGTGGGTCCGAATTTTCTTTTAAAGCCAAGTTCATCGGCAATTTTAAGGAATTCTTCATCCGAAACCGGAACATCAGGATCCATTTTGAAATTATGTGCGTTATGTTTTTTTGCAAGCGCTTTTGCGCCGTTCATAAGGTCTTTAAGAACGCTTTTGTCGTGAAGGTTGCAGACCGGGCCTCTCGGCGCATAAAGAAAGCTTGTTCCGATAAGCGGAATTTTCTGTATAAGAACGGACATTCCGCCGACGATTTCGCCGGTTTCGTTCCTGGAAACAACAACTTCATGACCCCAGTTGTTCTTTACTCCGTACCAGAGGGTCGACTGAGTAAATCCGCCCATGGGGTGGCTTTTACAGAAAGCCTCGTATTCCGGATATTGTTCCTTTTTAAGGATCTCCATTTTAATCCTCCGTGATTATTTTATAGTTGCGCTCGACGTTGGAAACCTTCCAGCCGTATGAACGGTCGGAAAGATCCATCCCGGGGGTATAAACCGGTTTTGCGCTTTCCTTGAATTCTTTAAGTCCTGTGCCGTCGGCATGACGGTTCATCGGACAGCAATCTGTGCAGCAGTCGCATCCGCAGATAAAGCCGACTTTCCTGATAAGAGCTTCGTCCTCCGGAGTAAGTTCCTTTTTCATCTGGTTGATGTATGCGACGCATTTTTCCTTTTCATAACCTTTATCGGAAAGAGCACCGTTCGGGCAGGCTTTTATGCATTTTCCGCAATCAAAGCATGTGCCGACGGATTTTTTTGATTTAGTGAATTTTCTGGTTGTGATAATTTCGCCGATGGCGCAGCGCGTTCCGTATTCCTTGCTTATAAGAAGGTTGTTCTTTCCGCGAACGCCAAGTCCCGCAAGGACAGCCGCTCTTACTTCCGCAACGGGAGAAGAATCCACAAAGAATTTGAAAGTTTCCTCCGGGAATGCTCTGCGGAGAATTTCGGTCGCAACGGAAAGATGTTCCGCCGCAACGTCATGATAGTTTCTGCCAACGGCATATCTTGCCATATTTCTGCCTTCGTTCATTCCGGTATCCCAGGGGATAAGGCAGACTATCACAGACTGGATCCCATCAAAAAGTTCTCTCTGTTTGAATCCGGTTCCGGGAAGGGTTTCGTTATAATCCGCTACGCCGAAAACTTCGATTCCGGCTGCTTTCATGATTTCTTCAAGCATTTTTCAGTTCCCCCAATATTTTCTGTCAAGGCTTCTGTATTGCAAAGCTTCCGCAATATGCTGAACGTCTATGTCTTCACTGCCGTCAAGGTCGGCAATGGTTCTTGCAACTTTTAAAATTCTGTCGTATGCCCTTGCGGAAAGACCCATTCTTTCAAAAGCGGTTTTAAGCATATTCTGCGCGCCTTCGGTAAGAACGCAGAACTGATGCAGAAACGCCGGAGTAAGCATTGCGTTACAGGTAATCCCTGTGCCTTTATATCGTTCGTTCTGGATTTTTCTCGCTGCGTTGACTCTTTCGCGGATTCTTGAGGAAGGTTCCGCCTTTGTTCTGTCGTTAAGGTCGGAAAATTCCACCGGCATAACTTCAACGTGAAGGTCTATCCTGTCAAGAAGCGGTCCGGAAACTTTTGAAAGATATCTTTGCACCGAACCTTCGGAGCAGGTGCATTTTCTGGTCGGGTGTCCGTAATATCCGCAGGGACAGGGGTTCATTGCCGCAACAAGCATTATGGAGCAGGGATAGGTAAGTCTTCCGGCAGCCCTTGAAATTGTGACTGTTCCGTCCTCAAGGGGCTGACGGAGAACTTCCATCGCTGTTCTGTTATATTCGGGAAGTTCATCAAGGAAAAGAACCCCGTTGTGCGCAAGAGAGATCTCTCCCGGTTTCGGGACGGAACCGCCGCCGGTAAGTCCCGCCGGAGAAACCGTATGATGCGGAGCGCGGAAAGGACGTTTTTTAACAAGTCCCGCTCCTTCCGGCAAAGTTCCGCAGATGGAATGTATTTTTGTCGTTTCGATGGATTCTTCAAAAGTCATCTCCGGAAGAATTGAGGGAAGACGCTTTGCAAGCATGCTTTTTCCCGCTCCGGGAGGACCTATCAGAAGAATATTATGGAAACCTGCCGCCGCAATTTCAAGGGCGCGTTTTGCCTCATACTGTCCCTTAACGTCCTCAAAATCCGCTTCATAAAAATTCACCGGGTTTTCGGAAAATTTCATGGCTTTAAGCGGTTCGATGATTTCTTCACCGCGAAGATGGGAAACAACTTCGCCAACCGAACCGACAGCATATACTTCGATCCCTTCAACAACGCTGCCTTCCGGAGCGTTATCCTCGGGAATGAAAATCTTTTCTATACCGAGTTTTTTTGCCTCGAGCACCATCGGAAGAATTCCCGTTACGGGTTTTATCGTACCCTCAAGAGAAAGTTCGCCGATAAAAGCATATCCTCTGCAGTCACAGTCGATCTGTCCGTCCGCCCGGAGAATGCTTATAAGTATCGGAAGATCATAAAAAGAACCTGCTTTCTTAATGTCGCTCGGAGCAAGGTTTACAACAATTTTTCCGATGGGAAAATCAAAACCGCTGTTGATGATCGCGGTGCGGACTCTGTCACGGGATTCCTTTACCGCAACGTCGGGAAGTCCGACGATATCAAAACCCGGAAAGGATTCGGAAAGGTCCACCTCTACCGCAACTTTATATGCGTTTATTCCTAAAAGTCCCATACTTGTGCAGGTGCAGAACATTTGCAGAAGTCCCCTTTCCAAAAAGATATATATAATCAATTTATTATATAACATTTAATGATGTAAATACAAGTATAATTTGATAAAGTCCAAAAATTAAAATATCCCCTTTTGTTTTTTCTTTTTCAAGCGGAAATTTGCGGCAATTTAAAGTTGCTTTTGCAAAAGATTGGGACTATAATTAATGTGTATAATTTTGTTTACAAAAAGGAGCACCGATAGCTTTATGAAAGTATTGCTTGTTAACGGAAGTCCACATAAAAACGGTTCGACCTATGTTGCTTTGCGTGAAGTCGAAACCGCTCTTAATAACGAAGGAATCGAAACTTCGATAATCTGGCTTGGAACCGAAGCAATTTCCGGCTGCATCGCCTGCGGATATTGCGGCCGCAACGGAAAATGTGTCAAGAACGATATCGTAAACGATTTTGCGCAAAGAGCAAAAAACGCCGACGGTTTTGTTTTCGGAACTCCAGTGCATTATGCCGGCGCTTCCGGCGCAATTGTTTCTTTCCTCGACCGTCTTTTCTATTCCGCTTCCGGTTCAATGCGCCACAAACCCGCGGCAGTTATAACCGCCGCAAGAAGAGGCGGAACCACCGCCGCTTATGACCAGCTTATCAAATATCCCGCAATTGCGGAAATGCCGATAATCTCTTCCAACTACTGGAACATGGTCCACGGCTCCGTTGCTTCCGACGTTGCGGAGGATAAAGAAGGTCTTCAGACCATGCGCGTCCTCGGAAAAAACATGGCATATTTCTTAAAATGCATCGAGGTCGGAACCAAAGCGGGAATCACCCTTCCCGAACGTGAGAAGAAAGAAATCACCAATTTTATCCGCTGATTATTTTGGAGGGTTTACATAATGACTGAAAACGAAAAATATCTTGAATGGAAAGAATTTGTCCGCGATGAAGAACTCGCTTCCGACCTTGCCGTTGTTGGCGGAAAAGAAGACGAGATCTTCGATCGTTTTTACCGCAGCCTTGAATTCGGCACCGCCGGACTTCGCGGTGTTCTTGGCGCAGGCACCAACAGAATGAACATCTACACCGTCCGCCAGGCAACCCAGGGACTTGCGGAATATCTCAATTCCCACAAAGAAGGCGCTTCCGTCGCAATAGCATACGACACCCGCCACAATTCCGAAAAATTCGCAAGAGAAGCCGCCTGCGTTCTTGTTGCAAACGGAATCAAAGTCTGGCTCTATCATGCTCCGGCACCCACCCCGATGCTTTCCTATGCCGTACGCGAAAGATACTGCGACGCGGGAATCGTTGTAACCGCAAGCCACAACCCCGCAAAATATAACGGATATAAAGTTTACGGTTCCGACGGATGCCAGATCTCTCCCGAAGTTGCAAAAGAGATCCTTGCCGTAATCGACAAAACCGACGTTCTCAAAGGCGCAAAAACCTGTGATTACGCAACCGCTGTTTCCGAAGGAAACATCAAACTCATCCCTGAAAGCTTCTGGCGCCGTTTCTATGCAAGAGTTCTTAAAGAAGGCGTTGACCGTGAACATCATTCCATGAACGATCTTCATGTTGTATATACCCCTCTTAACGGAACCGGCGCAATTCCGGTTGTAACAACTCTTTCCCTTGCCGGTTTCGGCAACATCGAAATGGTCCGTGAACAGGAAAAACCCAACGGCGCATTCCCCACCTGTCCTTTCCCGAACCCGGAACTCCGCGAAGCTCTTGCAATTGCACTTAAACAGGCCGAAGCTTCCGGCGCGGACCTTGTTCTTGCAACCGACCCGGACGCAGACCGCGTAGGCATCGCTTCAAGAGAAAAAGACGGCTTCCGCCTTTTCACCGGAAACGAAGTCGGCGCTCTCCTTCTTGATTTCATCGCCACCGCAAGGGAAGAAAACGGAACCATGCCCGAAAATCCCGTTGCTGTCCGCTCCCTTGTTTCCACAAAACTTGCGGACGCAGTTGCCGCCGGCCACGGAATTGAAATGAAAAGCGTTTTCACCGGTTTCCGCTTCATCGGAAAAGTTATTGCCGAACTCGAAGCCGTTGAACAGCCCGAAAGATTCATCCTCGGTTTTGAAGAAAGCTGCGGCTATCTTTCCGGAACCTATGTCCGTGACAAAGACGCCGTTGACGCAGCCCTTCTTATTTGCGAAGCCGCAAACTTCTGGAAGCTCCGCGGAAAAACTCTTGGCGAAGCTCTTGCTGAAATTCAGGCAAAATACGGATATTTCCACGACTTCCAGGATAACTTCTATTGCGAAGGCGCAGACGGCGCAAAACGCATTGCAAAAATCATGTCCGATCTTCGTGAAAAAGCTCCCGAATCCGTTTGCGGAAAAGCCGTTGTCGGTGCAAAGGATTATAAACCCGACGCAAACATGATCGAATATACCCTTGAAGGCGGTTCAAGCTTTATCGTCCGTCCTTCCGGCACCGAGCCCAAACTCAAGATTTATTATTCCGTAAAAGCCGCCGATTTTGAAGCTGCAAAAGCCGAAGGCGAAGCAATCAAGGCCGAAGTTACCGCAATGCTCGGCTTCTGATAAAAAAATTTGCGTTTGGAAGAAATTTTCCGAAAAAAATTGTTGCATTCCTTGTCCGATTGTGATATTATATCAATACTGATGTAAAAAAAGGACTTGTAATATAAGCTCTGTAGAGAAAGAGGTGACATAGATGAAAGAAGGTCTTCATCCTAATTACAAACCCACCACCATTACCTGCGCTTGCGGCGCAACTTGGGAAACCGGTTCCACTAAAGAAGACATCCACGTAGAGGTTTGCTCCAAATGCCATCCTTTCTACACTGGTCGTCAGAAACTCGTTGATACCGGCGGTCGTGTTGACAGATTCAAAAAACGTTTCGGTATGGAATAATTCCAAAACCA
>JAZTXW010000013.1:0-31206 GCA_045636625.1 Oscillospiraceae bacterium | reverse complement strand
CGCACCATTAGCTCAGTTGGTAGAGCAGCTGACTCTTAATCAGCGGGCCCCGGGTTCGAGTCCCTGATGGTGCACCAATCCGGCCCGATGGTCAAGTGGCCTAAGACTCCGGCCTCTCACGCCGGCAACGAGGGTTCGAATCCCTCTCGGGTCACCAATATATGCGGTGTTTATTACAGCGAGGATCCACCTGTTCCCATTCCGAACACAGTAGTTAAGCTCGTTTGTGCCGAAGATACTTGGAGGGCAGCCTCCCGGAAAAATAGGTCGATGCCGCAACTAAGCACACCATATGGTGTGCTTTTTTTTGTTGCAAAATTTTATATTTGATATATAATTAAGGTAGTAATTTTAAGGAGTCGATTTCAATGGAAGGCAAACTTCGCAATATGACTGCAATTTATATTTCATACAACGAAAAGATGTTGTTGCTTTACAGGGTTGGTTCAAGAGTTGTTGTTCCTTCCTGGTGCGGAATTGGCGGACATTTTGAAAAAGATGAGCTTAATGATGCTAAGGCGGCAATGTTTCGTGAAATGAAAGAAGAAATTGGACTTTCTGAGCACGATATTGAAAACCTTAAATTTAAATATGTTACTCTTCGTGCTAAAAACGGAGAGATTCGTCAAAATTATTATTTTTTTGCTGATTTGAAAGACAATGTCGTGCTCAAAAGTGATTGCTCCGAAGGCGGACTTGAATGGGTGGATTATGATGATGTGCTCAAAAAGGAAATGCCGTTTACCGCTAAACATATGCTTGAGCATTACATGAGCACGGGAAAACTTGACGATAAGGTTTATGGGGGAATTACAACCCCGGAAGGTATTGTTTTTTCTGAACTGATCGATTTTTCCAACGACAGAGCATAAAAGAACAAGCCCGCTATGCGGGCTTGTTCTTTTATGCGGTAAAACAGATTGATTGCCTCGGATATCATGGAAATATATTTGTTTTTCACTCAAATATTCCGAAAAAGAATATAATTATCTGTAATTTTAGTGTATAATAAGAATATTATAAATTTATTTTAAATATTTTTAAATTTTTTTAAATTTCATGCAACAAAAACGCGTTTTTTTTGCACTTATATAGTGATAGCCATGATTGGTGGTGTGGTTATGAAAGTTGAATATGATTTGGTTGTCAAAGCATCCAAAGGTGACAAGGATGCTTTTTCCGATCTGTATTATTCCTGTTACAGGGACCTTTATAAATTTGCACTTTACACTATCGGGGATTCGGAGCTTGCGGCGGATGCTGTTTCGGATGCATTTGTTGAAATCTGGAGAGGTATCGGAAAGCTTCGGGATGCGGAATCCTTCGCTTCATGGGCGTTCAGGATTCTTAGTGTCAGATGTAAAAAAGAGATCGCCGATATGATTAAAAGAAAATCAATTTATAATTTTGACGACCTGATTGAAACCCCGTCAGAGGGTTCGGAAAATATGGAAGAGGATATTTCCGAAAGCGCAAGTCTTGCTTCTGCGCTTTCAAAACTTGAAGGAGATGAAAGAATGATCGTTGTTCTTTCGGTGCTCCATGGTTACACAAACCGTGAAATTGCCGAAATGATCGGTAAACCGCAGGGTACGGTAAGTTCAAAACTTCACCGTACATATGCAAAACTGAGAGAAATGCTGGGAGGTGAGAATAATGGCTGAGCATGATAAAAAAATTCTTGAGCAGGATATAGACGAAATGTTCAGGAATCTGGATTCAAATTTAAAAATGCCTGTTACGCCGAATGTCCAGAATATTTTTGACAAGGCTGAACAGAAAAAAACAAAAATTCTTCCTTTCGGAAAATACGGAAAAGTTTTTGCGGCAGCAGCGGCGGTTATTGTTCTGATTGTCGCAGCACCGGTCATTAATGATATTTCCTCGGCTTCTATTGCTCAGGAATCCGACAGAAAAGATTATTCATATCTCACCTCTGATGAAGAGAAAATTGTTCCGGAAATGCCGGAATCAGCACAAATTGAGGAATCTGACCCAGGGGAGTCTGAATCCGAGATTTATGACGGTAATAACGAAACCGTCGAGCTTATGACAAAGTCAACTGCGGACGAGGCGCTGAGGATATTCTTCAGCAATTCTTCGGCAAATAAGCTTAAGGATAATGTCAGTGCGGGTTCAAGCGAAAAAATCGAAAGCGACGAACCGAAAGGCTTAACCGAAGAAATCAATGATAACAGATTTATAGACCTTATCATTGATAAAGAAAAAGTTTCTGTTTTGCTGAGAGAGGTTACCGAAGGCGAAGAAGAGTCGAAGGAAATAAATTCGTTCTGGGTTGAAGGAACTTATGAAGGTTCCTATCTTGAAGGAAAATATTATTTTATTAATATGTTCAAAGCTGTTGATGAGGAAAGCCTTGAGGACGGAAGCTATCTTCCGAAAGCGGGGGATACCGAAAACGAAGAATACACAATTCCGGAGGAAAGCATTTTTGTTTCCGAGGAAATTGAAGAAGGTATCATAAGACTTATCATTGAAATTAACGTTGAAACCGGAGAGTATAAAATTTACGCGAGCCTTGTTTGAATTAAAAAAAGGGTGCCGCTGCCTTGAAAGGCGGCGGCACTTTTTGCTTATAGGTGGTGTTTTTCTATGAAAAGAATTGCGGCATTATTGTTGGTGCTGCTTTTGTTCTGCTCCTGCGGGGGAAAAAACAGGGATTATTACGAAGGCCCCGATCTTCCGCCAAAAGAAGAATTTAAGATATCGGCAAAGGAAGCCACAGGAACAAACGCAGTGTTTTCGGTAAAATTTAATTCGGAAGCCGAAGTCACACTTCGCAAAATAAGAATTCAGCGCCTTGAGGAAGAAAAGTGGGTTGTGCTGGAATCGCTTCAGGAGCACATATCTCCGGAGGGATTTGAATTCCCGGAGGTCGGAGAAACCGCGGAATGGAACGTTGAGTTCAGGGAAGTTTACGGCGAACTTTCCACCGGAAAATATCGCGCGATTTTTGAAGGAAACCGTTTTTACGGGGATAAAAAATACAGTTGGTTTCAGAGAGTGGAATTCAGCATAGACAATCCGGATTATGAAGCACCCGGTCCCGAAAAACTTGATATTACCGCCGAAGCCCATGGCTGGAACCGTGCATGCGGAATAAAAATTTTCAATAACAGTGACAGGGAAATCCGCATAAGCGCCATGCAGGAACTTTATTACGAGGTTGACGGAAAATTTGAAAAATTGAATTACATCCGCGGAATAGGTTATGACAAAACGATGATATCCGTTGCACCGGGAGAAAGCTACGAATTATCTGACAATACAGAGGGCGTTTACGGACTTTTGCCCATAGGAAAATACAGAATCGACAGTCGTGTCGTTTTTGATAATGATATGGGATTTGAAAACGAACAGACAGTTTCGGCGGAATTTGAAGTGACAGGGCTTGAAGAAAGCGGAACGTCCTTCCTTTGGGAAAAAGCCGCAGAACTTTCGGGAACGAAAATATTTACAACATTCAGAAATGACTGTGGATACGAAATCCGCTACGGCGAAGATTATTTTATACAAAGAGCGGACGGTGAGGCTTGGGTTACCGTAAAAACGTCGGAAATTCCTGCTTTCGACTGCGTACTCTACACTCTTTCCGATGGTGAAACTGCAGAATGGAGCGCGGATTTGAGCCTTATATACGGCGAACTTCCGAAAGGAAGATACCGCCTTGTAAAACCGGTTTTTGCCGACGCGGACAACTATATAAACGGAGAACATTATGTTTTCTTTGAATTTGAAATTAATTGAGGTGAAAAAAATGAAAAAGATTTTTGCGATTATTATGACATTTTGTATCTGCCTTTCCGGATGTGTAAGCACGGAACCGGAGGTCGATCCCAACCTTGTTACGATGGAAGTTACATATTCCGACCCGGAAAAAATTTCTTATGAAATTACAAACAATTGGAAATTCGGCATTGAATTCGGAAGCGAATATGAAATCGAATATCTTGAAGGTACGGAATGGATTCCCGTTGCGGAAAGAACGGAAGCATTTTTCACCCTTATAGCTCACGGAATCGCTTCCGGGGAAAAGAACGTTTTCAGCGCGGATTTTGAGGGAAGATACGGTGCTCTCTCAAGCGGAAAATACAGAGTTGTGAAGGATATAAAACTCCTTAACGAAGACGGAACTGAATGCGGAAGCCAGAGAGTTTATGCTGAATTTGAAATTACCGCTGTCGAAAGATAGTTTCTGAAAAAAGCTGAATATAAATTAAAACAAAAAGGAGGCCGGAAAATGAAAAAATGTTTATGTCTTTTGATTGCGGTGCTCGTGCTGCTTACTGCGTGCTCAAAAATTCCGGAAAAACCGGATGATCCGCAATTTCAGTATAATGATAAAATCCCAAAGACAGAAGCAACCCGTTTTCCGGATGAGGATGCTCCGGCAACCATGCGTGTTCTTTTTGCATCGGAAGTTGAAATCGAGGTTGAAATAACCAATATTTCCGAAGAGGAAATTATTTTCAGCGAAGATTTTTCGGTCCAGTTTAAAGATAACGGAAAATGGTATAACCTTGAATATATTGCGGATGAAGTAGGTTTTACAGAACCTGCTTATCCTGTTGAACCCGGCGAAAGCAGGGAATGGAACGGAATCTTCACCTGGATTTACGGAAAACTTCCGGAAGGGGAATACCGTATTCTGAAAACGGTCTTTTCTGACAAAACCTATGCGATCGGGGCGGAATTCAGCCTTCCTTTTGTTCCGAACGAAGAAGAACCGGAGCAACAGGAACCTGAAATAATCGCTCCGGAACATCTTGCGTATCTCCGGGATGATTTTCCGAAAATCGACGGCTCCACTTCGCTTATACCTCTCGAAGCGGGAATCCGCGCGGAAATTTTCGGAAAAACAATCGGCGAAGCAACCCTTGACGTTTCCCATACAACGACCTGGGGTTCTTTCGAAAATCTTCTTGCGGGAAACGTTGATATGATTTTTACATGCGAAATGTCCGAAGAACAATGGAAAATGGCGGACGAAGCGGGAATTACCCTTGAAGCGGTTTCTGTTGCGATGGAAGGATTTGTTTTTGTTGTAAACGCCGATAACCCTGTTGATGTTCTTACGCAGGAACAAATCAGGGATATCTATTCCGGAAAAATCACAAACTGGAAAGAAGTCGGCGGAAACGACGCGGAAATAATCGCTTACCAAAGGAATGAAGATTCCGGAAGCCAGAACTATATGATAAATTTCATGGGCGAAGTTCCGCTTATGGAAGCTCCGGGATATAAACGCCCCGGTTCAATGGGAAGCCTTATGGATGCGGTTGCGGTAAACGATTATGCTATGGATTCAATCGGATATTCCGTATATGCCTATGCGGCGGATATGTACGGAAACGGCGACGAAATAAAATTCATAAAAGTTGACGGAATTGAACCGAACAAAGAAAATATGCAAAACGGAACATATCCTCTCCTCGGTTATAACTACGCGGTTTTTAATACCGAAGAACCGAAAGACGGAGCAGTACGCAATCTTGTTGAATGGATCGTTTCCGATGAAGGCCAGCTTGCGGTTGCAAAAGCCGGATACGTAACGGTAAAAGATATCGGTTTTGATTACGGCGACAGTTTCGAGCTTTTTGAAGCAACCGGAGCGGGAATTGAAAGGCCGGAACCTTTTGAACTTCCACGATACGAATATCTTTACAGCGGCGGAACAAAATATATCCCCCTTGAACTGGGAACCCATTCCGACGGGACGGCGACATATAAAATCAAGTTTCTTAAAAACAAGGAACTTGAAGAAGAAATTAACGGATTTATTCTTGAAAACGTAAAGAAACTCGAGGAAAAATACGGCGAATATTCCGATTATCTTGAAGTGATAAAAGGAAATGAGGAATGGGAGGAATATCAGAAAGGCTTTACCGAACCTTATCACGGAGCATATAGACACGGGCAGAAAACAGCAGTTATTGTAAAGGCAAAAAACGGATATCTTTCCGTTGCAGTAACCCTTCCGTATTTCTATGCGGTGCAGGACGGAGCGGATCTTTTCTATGATACCGAAACGGCGGTTTGGGATTTGATTTCCGGAAAACGTCTTTCTTTTGAGGAACTTTTTTATGAGGGAACGGATATAGATTCCGTGCTAAACCAATATCTCAATTTTGCTTCCGTTGACCAGGGTATGACCGAATTCAACATCCGTCACGAAATGAAAACGGATTTTGCAGGACTTACAACAGAAGGCGACTGGCATATTGACCTTGATACGGTATATTTCGATTACGGAAACAGATATTTTTATGATTCACCCGGTTTTGATATTTCCGAAATTTCCGGCGCAATGGTGACGGAACAGCCGAGAGATATGTCCGCTTGCTTCACTTCCGAAAGTTATAAAACCTTCACTACCCCGAAGCTTAAAACGATCCGGAAGACCCTTGAAGAAAAACCGGAATATATGGAAAAATACGGCGGATATCAATACAGCCTTCTTGACGAAAAAGTTTATCCGAACGCCGGAAAAATCAATGCGGTAATAGAAAAATATGTAAAAGAAAATTTCAAAAGAGAAACCGTTCTTGAATTTTATAAAGAATATAACCTTACTGAAGACGAAAAAGTGGAACTCTTTATCTGGGACGGAGGATATTTTGAAAACTTCGGAAACCGTTATGTGATTTTCAGATGCAGCTATCTTTATACCCAATGGATAAACAGTGGCTATAAAAGTATTTATTATGATAAAAATGCATATTTGATTTTTGACCTTGAAACGGGCGAACAGATAAGCTGGAAGGATATTTTAAGCGAAAAGGGAAAGGAAACGGCAAAAAAATATCCGGAACTTAAAGAAAATTTTGTTTCCGTTTATCCGGAGGAAAACGGAATTACCGTTTATCACAACGAAGGTTGGAAATCACACACCTTCAAAGATGATGAAGTAAATTGGGAATAAGAGAAAAAAGCCGCTTTGCGGCTTTTTTCTTTTTTTATATAATATTAATATAATATTAATTGAAAATTGCCGGAAAAAGTTATATAATATAAGTTGGAATTTTATGTACCGGAGGAAGAAATGGCAAAAAAACGCGAAGAATACACAAACGAAAGCATACAGACTTTAAAAGGCGCAGAGCGAGTAAGAAAACGCCCTGCGGTTATTTTCGGTTCGGACGGAATCGAAGGCTGTGAACACGCTGCTTTTGAAATTATATCCAACTCCATAGACGAAGCAAGAGCGGGATACGGCGAAAAAATTATCGTTACCCGCTATAACGACGGTTCCACCGAGGTTGAGGACTTCGGACGCGGATGCCCCGTTGACTGGAACAATAACGAACAGCGCTATAACTGGGAACTTCTTTTCTGCGAACTTTATGCAGGCGGAAAATACGAAAGCGCAAGCGATTATGAATTTTCTCTCGGCTTGAACGGTCTCGGACTTTGTGCAACCCAGTATTCCTCTGAATGGATGGATGCGGAGATCTGCCGTGACGGTTTTATTTATAAGCTCCATTTTGAAAAGGGAGAAAATGTCGGCGGACTTCAGAAAGAAGCAACAACAAAACGCAAAACCGGTTCCAAGATCCGCTGGAAACCGGACCACGATGTTTTTACGGATATTGCAATTCCGATAGAGTGGTATCAGGAAGTTATAAAACGTCAGGCCGTAGTAAACTCCGGAATCATTTTTGTTCTCCGTGATCAGAAGATCACCGGCGGATTTGAAACTTATGAATATGTTTACGAAAACGGAATCAGCGATTACGTAAAAGAAATAGCGGGCGAGGAAGCGGTCCTTACCGGAACCCAGTTCTGGCAGGGCGAAAGAATCGGCCGCGACCGTGAAGATAAACCGGAATACAAGGTAAAGATGCAGATAGCCTGCTGTTTTTCCAACAAAGTGAAGGCAATCGAATATTACCATAACTCCAGCCATCTTGAACACGGCGGTTCCCCGGAAAAGGCAGTAAAATCCGCTTTTGTAAGCCAGATCGACACCTATCTTAAAGCTAACAACAAATATCTCAAAAATGAGAGCAAAATAAACTTCCAGGACGTTGAGGATTGCCTTATCCTTGTTTCCTCTTCTTTCTCAAGCCAGACTTCTTACGAAAACCAGACAAAAAAGGCGATTACAAACAAATTTATCGCCGAAGCGATGACGGAATTCCTTAAGCACCAGCTTGAAGTTTTCTTTATCGAAAATCCGGATGATGCCGTAAGAGTTGCGGAACAGGTTCTTATCAACAAGCGAAGCCGCGAAAACGCGGAGAAAACCCGCCAGAACCTGAAGAAAAAGCTTACCGCAACAATGGATATGACAAACCGTGTCCAGAAGTTTGTTGACTGCAGAACAAAGGATACCTCCCGCAGAGAAGTTTACATCGTAGAGGGTGATTCCGCTCTCGGCGCCTGCAAACAGGGAAGAGATTCCGAATTCCAGGCAATAATGCCTGTTCGAGGAAAAATCCTCAACTGCCTTAAAGCCGACTACGATAAGATTTTTAAAAGCGATATCATTACCGACCTTTTAAAAGTTCTCGGCTGCGGCGTTGAAGTTAAAAGCAAGGCAAACAAAGAACTTTCCTCCTTCGATATCGAAAACCTCCGTTGGAACAAAGTCGTGATCTGTACCGATGCTGACGTTGACGGATATCAGATCAGAACCCTTATCCTCACCATGCTTTATCGCCTTACCCCGACTCTTATCGAGGAAGGATATGTATATATTGCGGAATCTCCGCTTTATGAAATCACCTGCAAGGACGACACATATTTCGCCTATACCGAGGACGAAAAAACACGCATCACCGAAAAACTCGGCAAAGCAAAATATACCGTCCAGCGTTCAAAAGGTCTTGGTGAAAACGAACCGGATATGATGTGGCTCACCACCATGAATCCGGAAACCAGAAGACTTATAAAAGTAACTCCGAGCGAAGCCGCGGCAACAGCGGAAATGTTCGATCTTCTTCTTGGCGATAACCTTCAGGGAAGAAAAGAGTTCATTGCAACAAACGGATATCTCTATCTCGACGATATGGATCTGTCCTGATATAAAAACCTCCCTTCGGGGAAGGGAGGGAAACTGACGAAAGGGGCTTTATTATGTTCGCGAAAATAGCCGTTGATAAAGCCGCTTTCGGCTTTGACAAACTTTTTGATTATTCCGTTCCGGAAGAACTTTCGGAAAAAATAAAACCCGGATGCCGTGTAATGGTTCCTTTCGGAACCGGCGGAAAGAAAAGGCAGGGAATGGTCTTTTCCCTTTCCGAAAAACCGGAAGGCAACCCGGAAAAAATAAAAGAAATCACTTTTCTTCTTGATGAGGAACCTGTTGTTTCCGAAGAACTTACGGAACTTGCGAAATATCTTTCGGTAACAACCTTCTGCCCCCTTTTCGAAGCGGTCAAAGCAATGCTTCCTCCGGGGCTCAACTATAAACCGGTCTATAAATATTTCGCAAACGGCGAATCCGAAAACGACGAAGAACAGCGGGTCATAAACTGGCTCCGGAAGAAAAAGAACGGCGCCGAAGGCGCAAATGTAAACAAGGTTTTCGGATTTTCGGATTCGGCATTTATAGATTCCATGGCGGAAAGGGGACTTCTTAAAAGGGAAGAAAGCACCAGAAGAAAAATCGGCGACGAAACGGAAAAAATGGTGCGCCTTTCCGAAAAGGAATCGGAACTTAACCTGCAGGGAAACTCCGTGCTCAGAAAACCGACTCCGAAACAGAAAGAGGTGCTCGAATTCCTTTCGGAAGCAGGAGCAGCCTGCGTCAGGGAAATCGGATATTTCACTTCCGCGGGAAAAGCGGTTGTCGAAACCCTTGAGAAAAAAGGCGCGGTGGAGTTTTTTGAACAGGAAACCTTCCGCAGACCGTATAAGGACGAAATCCGTCGGATCGACCCGGAAGGTATTGTTCTTTCAAAAGAACAGCAAACTGCCTTTGATGGAATCGCAGAGCTTTGTGACGAAGGAAAGGGAAACACCGCTCTTCTTTTCGGCGTGACCGGAAGCGGAAAAACCCAGGTTTTTATAAAACTCATCAAAAGTGAGATTGAAAAAGGCCGACAGGTTATCCTGATGGTGCCGGAAATTTCGCTGACTCCCCAGATGATGAATAAATTTTTCGCCTGTTTCGGAGATTCTGTCGCGGTTGTTCATTCGGCGCTTTCCGCCGGAGAACGCATTGACGAATGGAAACGGATTGCAAGCGGAAGGGCAAGAATAATAATCGGAACACGTTCCGCGGTTTTTGCTCCCGCAAAGGAACTTGGTTTGATCATCATGGATGAGGAGCAGGAGCAAAGTTATAAATCCGACCGTTCGCCTCGTTTCCATGCAAGAGATGCGGCCGCATTCCGCTGTAAAAAGCTTGGAATTCCGCTTCTTCTTGCTTCCGCAACCCCTTCCATAGAAACTTTTTATAAAGCACAGAAAGGGAAAATCTCCCTTTTTGAAATGACCGAAAGATACGGCGGCGCAAAGCTTCCGGAATCGGTCATAGTTGATATGAAAAACGAAATCCTTTCCGGAAGAACGGGAATTTTAAGCGAAGTCCTTGCGGAGGATATTCAGTATAACCTTGATAACGGACAGCAGTCGATCCTTCTTATGAACCGCAGAGGATATAACACCATCGCAAGATGTGCCGAATGCGGAACGGTTAAAGAATGTCCACGCTGCAATATCCCGCTTATCTATCACAGGGCAAACGGAAGACTTATGTGCCATTATTGCGGACACAGCGAACCGGCAACCGTCAGATGTGATTCCTGCAAAAGCGAATACGTAATGTATTCCGGATGCGGAACGCAGAAAGTTGAGGACGAGATAAGGGCACAGTTTCCAGATGCAAGAATCCTTCGTATGGATCTTGATACAACGATGGCAAAATTCAGCCATGATAAACATTTCGCGGATTTTGCCGAAGGCAAATACGATATCATGGTCGGAACGCAGATGGTCGCAAAAGGTCTTGATTTTCCGAACGTTACTCTTGTCGGCGTTCTTGCGGCGGATATGTCGCTTTACGGCGGAGATTACCGAAGCTATGAAAGAACTTTCAGCCTTCTGACCCAGGTGATCGGAAGATGCGGAAGGGCAAAACTTTCCGGAAGAGCGTATGTCCAGACCCATTCTCCGGAGCACAGCGTTATCGAACGTTCATGCGCACAGGATTACCGCATGTTCTATGAGGACGAAATCATAAACCGAAAGGTGATGCTTTATCCTCCGTTTTGTTCAATGGGTTCGGTTCTCTTTTCCGGAACAAACGAAAAACAAACAAGGGAAGCCGCATCCGCTTTTTCAAAGCTTTTTGAAGAAAAGGTTGCAAAAATCGGTATCCCGATAAGAATTCTTGGTCCGACCCCTTCCCATGTTGCGAAAATTGCCGATAAATGGCGATGGAAACTGATTGTGAAATATCGCCCGGATATGGCTTTTTTTGAAACCATGGGCGAAACCCTGAAAGAATTTTCAAAAAATAAAGATTTTGTTAAAATTGAGGTCATGGCTGACCCATATGATATAAATTGACAGGAAAGGTGAAAAATAAAATGGCACTCAGAAATATTGTTAAAGACGGCGACCCAATCCTCAGAAAAGCCTCCCGCCCGGTTGAAAAATTTGATGAAAAACTCTGGACTCTTCTTGATGATATGGCAGAAACCATGCATGAAGCCGACGGAGTCGGAATTGCAGGTCCCCAGGTCGGAATTATGAGAAGAGTATGCCTTGTTGACTGCTATGATGAAGACGGCGTAATCGAACTCATCAACCCGAAAATCGTTGCCACCGCCGGCGAACAGACCGGAAACGAAGGCTGCCTTTCCTTCCCGGGAAAATGGGGAACCGTTACAAGACCCATGGCAGTAACCGTAAGAGCGCAGGACAGAAACGGCGAATGGTTCGAAATAAGCGGAAGAGAGCTTAAAGCAAGAGCCTTCTGCCACGAAATCGACCATCTCAACGGTGTATGCTTTGTCGATCTTGCGAAAGATATTCGTGTTGAAAAAGGTGAGGAAGAATAATGAAAGATATGCGAATCGTCTTTATGGGAACTCCCGATTTCGCGGCAGCGATCCTTCAGAGACTTATTGATACGGGAAGAAACGTTGTTGGCGTTTTTTCCCAGCCGGATAAACCCGTTGGAAGAAAACAGATAATCACCCCAACCGCAACAAAGGTCGTTGCGATGGAGCATAATATTCCGGTTTTTCAGCCTGCGAAACTCCGTGACGGAGAAGCGCTTAAGATCATGCAGGAACTTAAACCCGATCTTACCGTTGTTGCCGCCTATGGAAAAATCCTTCCTAAAGATATCCTCGACGTTGCTCCGCTCGGAAACGTAAACGTCCACGGAAGCCTCCTTCCCAAATACAGAGGCTCCGCTCCTATCCAGTGGTCGGTTATCAACGGCGACAAAGTCACCGGAATCACAACCATGTATATGGCAGAAGGAATGGATACCGGCGATATGATCATGAAGTTCGAACTTCCCATCGGCGAAGACGAAACCGCAGGCGAACTTTTTGACAGAATGGCAAATCTCGGTGCGGAATCTATTGAAAAAACCCTTGAGCTTTTTGATAACGGGGAAGTAAAAGCCGAACCGCAATGCGAAGAAGAAGCAACCTATGCTCCGATGCTCAAAAAAGAAATGGGCGAAATCGATTTCGGAAAAACCGCCGAAGAAATCCATAACCTTGTCCGCGGTCTTAATCCCTGGCCAATGGCTTATACTTTCCTCGAAGGAAAATCCATCAAAATCCACGAAGCAAAAGAAATCGAGGGCTTTTCCGGTGAAGAAGGAACGCTTCTTGATGAAAAACGTTTTGTCGTGGGAACAAAAAACGGAGCGATCGAACTCATAACGGTTCAGCCGGAAGGAAAAAATAAAATGTCCGGTGCGGATTTTATCCGCGGACGCCGTCTTGAAAAAGGAGCAAAATTCGGAAAATAATAAAGAGGTGAACAGTAGTGTTTTACGGTTTTGACATTTATTATTTTATTTTGATTATTCCTGCGCTTTTGTTCGGCCTTTGGGCACAAAGCCAGGTAAATACAAATTTTCAGAAATACAGCAAAATCGGAACAATGCGCGGAATGACCGGAGCAGAGGCTGCGGATTATATTCTTCGCCAGAACGGAATTTATAATGTTTCCATTCACCGGATTTCCGGACATCTTTCCGATAACTTCAACCCGAAAACAAATGTTATAAGCCTTTCTGAAAGCGTTTATAACAGCACGTCAATCGCCGCAATCGGTGTTGCCGCGCACGAAGCCGGCCATGCAGTTCAGCACGCGGTGAACTATAAACCCATAAGAATCCGCGAAATGGTAATTCCCGTTACCCAGATAGGCTCCTGGCTCTATCTTCCGATTCTTCTTATCGGAGTTTTCATGTCCTCCCAGGGACTTATAAATCTCGGAATACTCTTGTTTTCCACTCTTGCAATTTTCCAGCTTGCAACACTTCCGGTGGAATTCGATGCTTCCGACAGAGCGATCAGAACACTTTCACAAAGCGGAATCCTTTACGGTGAAGAGATAACCGGGGCAAAAAAAGTGCTCAGAGCAGCAGCGCTTACCTATGTGGCGGCGCTTGTTTCTTCCCTTGCCCAGCTTCTGCGTTTAATTCTTATTTTCGGCGGCAGAAGAAGAGATTGATTTAAAAAATAAAAAAGGAGTTTTTTTAAATGGCCAACACAAGAACACTTGCCGTAAAGGCTCTTTTAAGAGTTGAAGAAGGCGGTTTTTCAAATATCGTGCTCGATGCGCTTCTTTCAGGTGCTCAGCTTGAGCACCGCGACAAAGCGTTTATATCCGCACTTTTCTACGGTGTTCTTGAACGCCGCATAACTCTTGATAAAATCCTTAAAAAATATTCAAAAACACCGCTTGAGGAACTTGAACCTGCGGTTCTTGAATGTCTCAGAATCGGTTTCTATCAGCTTATCTATATGAATTCCGTTCCGGATATGGCAGCGGCTAACGAAACCGTTGAAGCTGTAAAACAGCTTGGATGCGGAAAAGCTTCAGGTTTTGTAAACGGAATTCTGCGTTCCTTTATACGCGACGGCAAAAAGTTCGATTTTTCAAGAATGGATAAAATCGGACGCCTTTCCGCGGAATATTCCGCACCGATCTGGCTTTGCAAAAAATGGTGCAACGAATACGGCGACGAAAAAACCGAAACCGCGCTTCGCGAATCCCTTGGTTCCGTTCCGATTTTTGCAAGAGTTAATACCACCGCAACGACCCCTGAAGAACTTTTGAGCATTCTTGAAGAGGAAGGCGTAAAATCGGTGCTCGTTGATGAAATCCCGAACGCCATAAGAATCTATTCCGCCGCTCCGCAAGCGACGAAAGCTTATAAAAAAGGTCTTTTCCATGTCCAGGATATTTCAAGTCAGATCTGTGCAAAAGCGGTCGGTGCTCAAAAAGGAGAAAGAGTGCTCGATGTATGTTCCGCTCCCGGCGGAAAAACTTTTACCGTTGCACAGCTTATGGAGAATGAAGGAGAAATCGTCGCCTGCGACCTTCATCCGAAAAGAGCGGGACTTGTCAAAAACGGCGCTGAACGCCTTGGACTTAAGATCGTAACAGCAAAGGCGAACGATGCGACCGTTTATGACGAAAAACTCGGAACTTTCGACAGAGTACTTTGCGACGTACCTTGTTCCGGACTTGGCGTAATCCGCCGCAAACCGGAAATCAGATTCAAAGACCCCGCTGAAATTGCGATTCTTCCGAAGATCCAATATAAAATCGCTTCAACCACAGCAAAATATCTTAAAGACGGCGGAACGATGATATATTCCACCTGCACCCTTTCCAAAGAAGAAAATGAGCAGGTTGTAAAACGCCTTCTGGAAGAAGACAAACTTGTTCCGGCAGAACTTCCGGAAGAACTTAAAAAATATTCCAAAGACGGATATTCAGTAACACTTATGCCGGGAGAAATCAATTCCGACGGCTTCTATTTTGCAAAACTCAGGAAGGAAGTTAAATGATGAAAGATCTGCGTTCACTTACATACGAACAGCTTTGTGAAGAGGTTAAAGCCATGGGCCAGCCTTCTTTCCGCGCAAAACAGATCTATTCCTGGCTCCATGAAAAAAGAGTTACCGATTTTTCGGAAATGACAAATCTTTCCGCTGCTCTTCGTGAAAAACTTGCTTCGGAATATTCCCTTGCAAAAGTTACTATCGAACGCAGGCTTGTTTCAAAAATCGACGGAACGGTAAAATATCTTTTCCGTCTTGAGGACGGCGAACATGTTGAAGGCGTAAGAATGTCCTATAAACGCGGCGGAAGCCTTTGCATTTCCACCCAATGCGGCTGCAGAATGGGATGCACTTTCTGTGCTTCGACCCTTACCGGGCTCTGCAGAAATCTCACTCCTTCGGAAATGCTTTCGGAAGTTTATCTTGCGGCAAAAGATGCGGAAGAACACGGCGAAAAAATAGCGTCGCTTGTTCTTATGGGTATCGGCGAACCTCTTGACAACTTTGACAACGTAATGGATTTTCTTACAATCCTTTCTTCCGATAACGGTTTCAATCTCGGAATGAGACATATCTCTCTTTCGACCTGCGGACTGGTTGATAAGATCTATAAACTTGCGGAAAGAAAGCTTCAGCTTACCCTTTCCGTTTCGCTCCATGCACCGAACGATGAAATCAGAAGAAGAACAATGCCCGTTGCAAAACGCTGGCCCATTGATGAACTTATAAAAGCCTGCCGGGATTATTTCGATATAACCGGCCGCCGTATTTCTTTTGAATATGCGCTTATCGACGGGGTCAACGACCAGCCGGAACACGCAATGGAACTTATAAAGCTTCTTAAGGGAATGGGCGCCCACGTAAACCTTATTCCGGTCAACAAAGTAAACGAAACCGGATATAAACGCGGAAAGCGCGAATCGGTAGAAGCTTTTGCAAAACTTCTTAATGACAACGGACAGAACGCGACTGTCCGCCGCGAACTCGGAAGCGATATAAATGCCGCCTGCGGTCAGCTTCGAAGAAGCACTATTAAAACAGAATCCGGCGGAACGCTTTCCAAATAAAAATTTGACATATAACAGATTTAGAGATACAATAATCTAAATAGGTATCTTTTTAAGAAGAAAGGGAGGCGGAAGGTTTTGTATCACGTTACCGAATATATAAAGATGGCCGGAAGTATCCGCAAGGAAAAATGCAAAACTCCCGAATCTCCGAACGAAGTTGCCCGCCTTGTTGTAAAAGGTTTCGATAATTGGAAAATCGGAAGGGCATGGAACTACTGGTTCCACAATTTCAAAGGTATAGGAAAAAGAGGTGATAACTGATATGCTGAAAGCTTATGGAAAAACCGATATCGGAAACGTCAGGGAAATGAATCAGGATGATTTCAACTGCGGTGTTCTCGGGGATGAAGAAGCTGTTTTTGCGGTCGTCTGCGATGGAATGGGCGGCGAAAAAGGCGGAAATATTGCAAGCCGGACCGCTTGTGATATCGTCACCGACAGTGTTACCGCTGCTTACGGAAGCGGATTCGGTGACAACTCCATAAAAAGAATTCTCCAGACAGCTGTTACTGCGGCAAACGTTTCTGTTTTCGACCGTTCCCAAAGGGATCCGTCTTTGAGAGGAATGGGAACCACCATTGTTGCATCAATAGTCTGCGACGGAATGGCGCATATCGTCCATGCCGGTGACAGCCGTGCATATCATGTTACACCGGATAAAATAGAACAAATGACAAAGGACCATTCTGTGGTCCAGCTTCTTGTTGACCGCGGCGAAATCACCGCGGACGAAGCAAGGTTCCACCCCAAAAAGCATTTTATAACAAGAGCGCTTGGCGTAATGTCCATAATTGACCTTGATTACTGCGAATTCCCGATCAACGAGGGCGAAGCGATTATCGTCTGTACCGACGGACTTTCAAACTATTTTTCGGACAGCGAACTTTTTGAGATAATAAAGACAGCCGGCTATTCAAAATGCGTGGATAAACTTATAAATGCCGCCAAAAAAGCGGGCGGCGCAGACAATATAACCGTTGTCTGCATTACAAGATAAACCGGGAGGTTCCTGATGGACAGATATATAGGAAAAAAACTCGACGGCCGTTATGAGATAAAAGAAATTATCGGCGTAGGCGGCATGGCGAATGTATATAAAGCTTATGACAGCATTGACGATCGTGTTGTTGCGGTAAAAATTCTTCGTGATGAACATATGGAAAACGATGAACTTCTCCGCCGTTTCAGAAATGAATCCAAAGCGATCGCGGTGCTTTCCCATCCGAATATCGTAAAAGTATATGATGTCAGTTTCAACGAAGATATCCAGTATATCGTAATGGAGCATATCGACGGCATCACCCTTAAAGAGTATATCGAGCAGCAGAAAGTTCTCCGTTGGAAGGAAGCTGTACATTTTACTGTCCAGATCCTTCGCGCTCTTCAGCACGCGCACGACAAAGGCATTGTCCACCGCGATATCAAACCCCAGAACATCATGCTTCTTGAAGACGGAACCATCAAGGTTGCGGACTTCGGTATTGCGCGTTTTGCAAGAGCAAGCCAGCACACCGTTACCGATAAAGCTATCGGTTCCGTACATTATATAAGCCCGGAACAGGCAAAAGGCGAACTTTCCGATGAAAAGAGCGACATCTATTCCATCGGTGTCATGCTTTATGAAATGACCACGGGAACTCTTCCTTTCGATGCCGAAAGCCCCGTTTCCGTTGCGCTCAAACAGATCCAGAGCCAGGCAAAACGCCCGAGAGTTCTCAATCCTGATATTCCGGAAGGCCTTGAGGATATCACCATCCGCGCAATGCAGAAAGACCCCGCAAGACGTTACCAGTCTGCGGCGGAAATGCTCAGGGATATAGATGAATTCAAGCGCGATCCTTCCATCAGCTTTGAATATAAATATTCCGAACCCGCAACCGAAAACATCAGCAAAGAGGTTGCAAGCACCAAAAAGAAAACCAAAAAAATCAAGGACGAACAGGTCCGCAACGCTCCGGTCGTTCCGGTCCTTACGGGAATCACCGTTGCGTTCATCGTTGTTGCGATAGTTTTTGTAATCGGAATAATGGCGATGGTCCGCCCTTTTGAAGAAGTCCCCGATACAACCGCGCCGGAGCTTATCGGAATGGACATCAACGAAGCCAAGAAAAAATACTCCGGTTTTAATATCATTGTTGAATCATCTGCTTTCCATGAACAGTATGACAAGGATATAATCTATGACCAGTCCGTAAACGAAGGAATGGTCGTAAAAGAAGGCGCAACAATAAAAGTAAAAATCTCAAGCGGAATCCAGTATTTCAGCCTTGCGGATTATCAGAATTTTGAAGAAAACCAGGTTTATAAAATCCTTACAGATAACGAAATCGAATTCAACACCGTTACCGAATATAACGATGAGATTCCCGAAGGATATGTTATAAAAACCGAACCGGGCGCTGATACTCAGGTTGACAGCGGAACAGTTGTCGTGGTTTATGTAAGCATGGGCGCCGAAAACATCTATACAACCGTTCCGAGCGTTGTAGGATACACCCTTGAGGATGCAAGAATGATCCTCAACTCTGCGGGAATCCGAATCGGAAGCGTTGAAAGAGTTGACAGCGACGGACAAAGCACCGAAGTAATCAGCCAGAGCCTTCCGGAAGGAACCACGGTTTCCCACGGAAGCACCATCGGGCTTGTTATTGTAAGGGAAAAAGAGAGCAACGCAAACAGTATCGAACTCAAGATCCCGCTTCCTAATTCTTCGGATGAAGTTGTAATGACCGCAAGCCTTAACGGAAACACCTTCGCAAGCGAAACCATAGTTCCGGCGGAAAAAAGATTCTGGGATGTTACTGTTTTGGGCGAAGGTCTCGGAACAGTCACTATCTATTATGACGGAAGACTTTACAGAGCCTATACTGTTGATTTCACCGAAAAAACCGCTGTAATGGTTTCGGATAATTCCGAGGACTTCGGAGGCTGATGAATTGAAAGATCGCAGAAGAAAAGAAGAAATAAGCGAAATTGAAGAAAAGGATCTTCCGGAAGAAGAAGGCCTTATTATAAAAGCCACCGGCGGATTTTATTACGTTCGCTGCGGCGAAACAACTTATGAAACAAGAGCAAGGGGAGTTTTCAGAAAAAGAGAAACTTCTCCTTTGGTTGGCGACAAAGTTACAATTTCCGTTCTTCCGGACGAAAAAGGATATATCCACACAATACACGAAAGAAAGAATTCTCTTGTGCGTCCTCCGCTTGCAAATCTGGATCAGCTTGTAATGGTGGTTTCCGTTGCGGAGCCTGCACCGAATATTCTTGTTCTCGATAAACTTATTGCGGTTGCGGAACAGCAGAACGTTGAACCTGTGATCGTTTTTACAAAATGTGACCTTGCTGATCCCAAACCCTATTCGGAAATTTATCGTAAAGCCGGTTTCAGGGTTTATGAAGTCTGTGCGCTTGAGCACAAAGGAACCGAAGAAGTCTATTCCATGCTCAAAGGAAGAATAAGCGCATTCTGCGGAAACTCCGGAGCGGGAAAATCAAGCCTTCTGAACGACATTTTTCCGCAGCTTTCCCTTTCAACGGCGGAAATCAGCAAAAAGCTTGGACGAGGAAGACACACAACCCGACACACCGAACTTTTTGAACTTGAAACCGGCGGATGGGTTGCGGATACTCCGGGATTTTCGGCAATCGAGATGGAAAGGGTCGGAATCATCCGTAAAAACGAACTGCAATATTGTTTCAGGGAGTTTGAACCTTATCTTCTCAAGTGCAAATTTACCGGCTGCAGCCACGTTTCAGAAAAAGGCTGTGCCGTTCTTGAAGCGGTTAAAGACGATATAATTCCGGAAAGCCGCCACAAAAGTTACTGCATGATGTATGAAGAAGCAAAACAGATAAAAGAATGGGAACTTGATAAAGAAAATGACTGAAACACATGAAGAAAAGTTCCGCAAAATGACAGAAGATCCTGTAGGGAAACTGATCGGAAAACTTGCGGTGCCGTGTATCATAAGCATGCTTGTGACTTCGTTTTACAACATGGCGGATACATTTTTTGTCGGTCAGCTTAAAAGCAACTCCGCAACCGGTGCGGTAGGCGTTGTTTTTTCGATGATGGCAATAATCCAGGCGGTGGGTTTTTTCTTCGGTCACGGAAGCGGAAATTACATATCCCGTGAGCTTGGCAAAAAGAACTATCGCGAAGCGGAAAAAATGGCATCAACCGGTTTCGCTTCCGCTTTTGCCGCAGGAATGCTGATAATGCTTATCGGCGAATTGTTTATTGAAGAACTTGCGTTTCTTCTTGGTTCAACCGAAACGATTTTGCCATATACGGTTGCATATTTAAGGGCAATTCTTCTTGGCGCACCCTGGATAACAACTTCTTTTGTGCTTAATAACCAGCTTCGTTTCCAGGGAAACGCTTCCTACGCAATGGTCGGAATAACCTTTGGCGCGGTGCTCAACATTCTGCTCGACCCGGTGCTCATATTTGTCTTTGATATGGGAATTGCCGGAGCGGGATACGCAACGGTTATAAGCCAGTTCGCAAGTTTCTGCGTACTTCTTTATGGAATGCAGAAAAGAGGACATGTAAAATTACGTTTTTCCGATATCCAGTTCAAATGGTTCTATTATAAAAATATCTTTGCGGGAGGATTTCCCTCCCTTGCAAGGCAGGGCCTTGCATCCGTTGCAACAATTTCTCTTAACCATGCGGCAGGTCCCTATGGCGACGCCGTAATTGCCGCAATGGGAGTTGTACAGCGAATCGCCATGTTCGGCGCATCGACAATGATAGGCTTTGGCCAGGGATTCCAGCCTTTCTGCGGATTCAACTACGGTGCGGGGCTTTATAAAAGAGTTAAAGAAGGTTTCTATTTTTGCGTAAAAACTTCCGCGGTTTTCCTTCTGGTAATAGCTGCCGCCGGGTTTGTTTTTGCTCCGGATATAATAGCGATTTTCCGTGATGATCCGGAGGTAATCCGCATAGGAAGCCTTGCGCTGCGTTTACAATGTATAACGTTTGCTGCACACAGCTGGATAGTCCTCAGTAATATGATGACCCAGGTAATAGGAAGAACTGTTCCGGCAACTTTCCTTGCAACCGCAAGACAGGGACTTTTCTTTATTCCGGCGGTGCTTATTCTTTCGGAACTTATCGGAGTTCTCGGAATCCAGCTTGCACAGCCAATCGCCGATATCGGAACGCTTATCTGCGCAATTCCGATACAACTTAAAATATTAAAAGAAACAGACAGCAAAATAATTTCTGAAAAGGAGAATACATAAATGAATATCTGGCATGATCTTTCCCCCAAACGCGTAAGACCTGAAGATTTCGTTGCTCTTATCGAAATCCCGAAGGGCAGCAAAAACAAATATGAACTCGATAAAGAAACCGGCCTTCTTAAACTCGACCGCGTTCTTTATACTTCCACCCATTACCCCGCAAGCTACGGATTCATTCCGAGAACCTATGCGGATGACGGTGACCCCCTTGACGTTCTCGTTCTCTGCTCTGAAGATATCTATCCCATGACTCTTGTTCATGTAAAACCCATCGGCGTTATCAAAATGACCGACAACGGCGCAGCAGACGAAAAAATCATCGCTGTTCCGCTTGATGACCCGACTTATAACGGATACAACGATATCTCCGAAATCCCCACCCATATTTACAGCGAAATGATGCACTTCTTCGAAGTTTATAAAGCACTTGAACACAAACAGACCGTTGTTGACGAAGTTTGTGACGCAGCTGAAGCAAAACGCATTGTTGAATATTGTATCAACAAATACGTTGACAGCTTTTGCAAATAAATAATTTAAACGGTGCCGAAAAACGGCTCCGTTTTTTTATTTGACATATCATGTTATTATGTTAATATTATATTATATATTTCCAAAAAAGGTGGGAAACCCTTGAAAAAATTCATCTGCTTTGTGCTTGCGTTTATGCTTGCCTTCGGTACCGTGCCGGCGGAAGCAAAGGCTTCTGAAAAAATCACGGAAATAAAAGATGATATGATGCAGCAGGCGCTTTATCTGATTCCGGAAGGATTTTCGGAAAAAGAACTTTTCGGCTCCGGTGCGTCAACAACGCCAGAAACGGTAACCGTTGAAGAAGCCACCGCAAGACTTGAAGATTTCATAGCAAAATTTGAAGGAAAGTTTTTCACCGCGGACGGAACTTACTGCGACGCGGGAAATGTTCATGCCGTGGAATGCGATAACTGCCTTATGAGCAATGTTATAAAAGCGGAATGGGTCGAGGAACTTGTGGGAATGGGCGAGCTCAATGCTTCTCTTTGCCCGACCCAGTACAGCTATAACGGAAAACAGGGTTCCGCCGACGGATGGCAGTGTTTCGGTTTTGCCAACTTTGCACATTGGTATATTTTTGCCGGAAAAAATACGGACAAGGTGACATCAACTTTTGAAGCGTCAGGACCTATGACTTATGATACCATTAAAAATGCTCTTCCGGGCGACGTTCTCCGTTCCAATTATTACGGAGGTCACTCGATGGTTTTCATAAGCTGTGACGAAAACGGCTTCACAGTTATTGACAGCAACTTTTCAATAAAGTATGCCTGTGAGGTAAAAGTTCACACGATGAAATACAATTCGAGTTATAGTGTTGCAATAAGCGGAACGACGAATTATGACAGAAGGAACGAGGAAGAGTGTGAACCCATTTCCCTCCGTTATGACGACCGCTATGACGTTTCCGGAAAGACCGTTGAAATAATCGACGCAGGAAGTCCCACCTCTAAAAAAGTCGGCTACGGAGTTGCGGAAGGCACACCCGATGATGCGGTCATCACCTTTTCCGGCGAAAAACTTATCGCAACCGGAATCGGTACCGCAAAAGTAAAAATAGACGGCGTTCTTTACGAAATAACTGTCGAAGCAGCGCCGATTTCGCTTTTTATGATCACTGGACACAGCATGGGAGCCGGACAAAATGGCTCTAAAACAGAATCGGTTGTTGGTGAAGAAGGAAAGGTTTACAGCTCTCACGGAACGGCAAACCTTTCCACAAATACTGCAGGTGTTGGTATAAGCTATGCCGCAGAAAGCAAAGCAAAAAACATCTATGCATTCACAAAATCCGGTGGCGGAACAATCGGCGAAGGAAGCGCCTTTGCATGGAAATGGAACAGCCTTACAGGAGAAAAGGTCTGGGTCCTTAACACAGCGGTAGGCGGAAGCAACCTTAAAGAATGGATTCCGGGAACAACAAATTATAAAAACGCTGTAAGCCAGTTTAAACGTGCCCAGGCAATTCTTTCGAACGAAATTGCCGCAGGACATTATGTTCTTTCCGATATGGGAATTTTCTATCATAACGGCGCAAACTTCGGCTATAAAAGCGTAACTTTCACCCAGGAGGATCTTAAAAACTGGTATGATTCCATGTGGGGAGGTTTTAAAAGCGAGTTTTCCAAAGATATAGACGGCGACGGAAAGTCTGAAAGTGTTTCATTCCTCGGAATCATTCCTATTTGGACAAAATCCGGAGGAGTTTCCTATACGCAGGATGAGCCTGCCGGACTTTATATGGCTGCAAGCAAAGAATATTCCGATATCTTTACAGTATCTGTCATTGGACAGGAATGGCTTACCGATGCAAATGTTTCTGCGCTTTTCCCGGAAATCGATTATGAAATCCAAAGCGGTGCGGTTCTTAAACGACCCGCAAAAACAAGCGAAGTTTTTGCTTCGGATAACGTACATTATCAGCAGGTAGCTTATAATGCAGTTGGCATTGATATTGCTGATAATCTTTATGAATATCTTTACGGAAAAAATGAACTTTCCGAAGTGAAACTTGTCTATTCGAAAGATCTTACAGAAATTGCGAATAATACAGAACTTGAATACGGTGAAGAACTCATTATTGTTCCAATTACAGAACCGATCGCTTATTCAAAACTCGAATTCAAAGCCGAGGGTAATATTGAAATAAGCTATCCTCTTGCGGTTAAAATGACGGCAAACGGAACGGGAAAAATTGTTGTATCTGCGGACGGAAAAAAAGTAAAGGAACTGACATTCGTTTGCAATACAGCTCCGCACATTTGCGAGCACCAATATTCCGATGAGATAACTCCGCCCACCTGCACCGAACATGGATATACCACCTATACCTGCACAATTTGCGGGGAAAGTTATGTTGACAGTTATGTGGATGCCACCGGTCACTCATACGAAAACGGAATCTGCACCATCTGCGGAAAATGGGAATACCCCCTCGGCGACCTCAACCTCGACGGCGATGTCAACGTAATGGATGCCTATTACGCAAGACTTGTTGCGGCAAAACTCGTTGTTCCGACCGAACAGCAGATTCTGCTTGGCGACGTTGATCTTGACGGAAAAATAACAGCTGTCGATGCAAGCTATATACGCAAATTTTCCGCGAATATAATTCAGAAATTCCCTTCGGAACAATAAAAAATCCCGTGCTCAAAATTGAGCACGAGATTTTTTTAATCATTCCGTCCGATTTTAAAAATCATACGGAGCACAGGAGCAAGAAAACCGGGAACGTTCATAACAACAATTTTCAAGATAAAACACCTCCGTCAACGTGAAAAACAAAAAGAAATAAGTCCTCCGGCAAAAACAAGAAGCATCAGAACAATAAAAAACGGAAGAAATTTTACAAAAAGTCCGACAAAAAATCCCGCCGCGAAAAGAATTATCGGGTTAAAATTTCTGTTCCGCTTTTTCATTGAAAACACCTCTTTTTGAAGTTTTGTATGATATTCTATGTAAAAATCATTTTTTTGGTTACTGCAAAAGCATTTTTAAGCAATTTCCCGAATATTAATATCAAAAACTTTTGTTTTGAAAAAAGGTGAAAAAATGAAAAAACTTTTCTCTGTAATTCTTGCGTTTTGTATCTCTTTCCTCTTTTCGGCAACAGCTTTTGCGGAAGGAATAACCCTTTCGGCAAAATCCGCAATATTGGTGGAACGTTCAACCGGAAGGATACTTTTTGAGTATGATGCGGATAAACCGGTACCCCCGGCTTCGATTACAAAAATCATGACTCTTCTTCTTGTGATGGAAGCAATCGAAGAGGGAAAACTGTCTTTTGAAACAAAGATCACCGCAAGCGAGCACGCCTGTTCAATGGGCGGAAGCCAGATATGGCTTGAACCCGGCGAGGTGTTTACAGTCCATGAACTGCTGAAAGCGGCGGCAATAGCTTCTGCAAACGATGCATGCGTCGCCCTTGCGGAAGCGGGTTCGGGAAGTGAGGAGGCTTTTGTGGAACTTATGAACAAAAGAGCAAGCGAGCTTGGAATGGAAAACACGGTTTTTAAAAACTGTACCGGTCTTGATGCAGAGGGTCATGTTTCAACGGCA
Organism: Oscillospiraceae bacterium; assembly: GCA_045636625.1. GTDB lineage: Bacteria > Bacillota > Clostridia > Oscillospirales > Ruminococcaceae > UMGS1668. Next base: position 5,780 of record JAZTXW010000013.1, on the reverse strand, counting down.
AAGGATATAGCGAAAATGTCTGCGGTTCTTCTTTCTCATAGTAAGATAAAAGAGTATTCCACGGTTTGGATGGATAGCCTTCGCGGAGGAGAAACGGAACTTACAAACACGAATAAGCTGGTGCGTTTTTATAAAGGGTGTACCGGACTGAAAACCGGTTCAACGGACGGAGCGGGCTGCTGCCTTGCCGCTTCCGCGGAAAGGGGAGGAATGGAACTTATATCTGTGACGCTCGGTTCGCCGAATACTGACGAGCGTTTTGCCGCGGGAAGAAAACTTCTTGACTATGGCTTTGCCAATTTTGCCGTTGCAAAACCCGAACCTCCGCAGGAGGAACTGCACAGGATACCGGTTTCAAAAGGCGTTTCGGATTTTGTAACGCCGGTTTTTGAAACTCCGGAAACCTATCTGCTTCCCAAAGGGCAGGAAGGACTTATTGAACAGAAAGTCACCCTTCCCGAAAGTCTTGAAGCCCCGGTTGAAAAGGGTCAGGTGATCGGAAAGGTAACGGTTTCCCTCAATGGCGGGGAAATCGGGGAATATAACATTGTGGCAAATGAAACGGTTGAAAAAATGAGTTTCGGCGCCGCGCTGAGGATCCTTTTCACCATGGCAATTTCAACAAAATGAAAAAATTTTCCAAGAGGCAATATTTAGCGCCTTTGCTACTTGCAAAAATCGGAATTTTGCGCTATTATAATATGCAGGATAATATCATTATTCAGGAGGTGTCCCAATGCCGAAGATTGATTTTCGGTATCTGAAAGACTTTATCTCCGAAGAGGAATTTTCTGCAAAAGCAAAACCCGCGGAAGAAGCGCACCGCACCCTGATTACAAAATCCGGTGCGGGAAACGATTTCACAGGCTTTGTGGAACTTCCGGAGGAATATGACAGGGAAGAATTTTCCAGAATCATTTCTGCCGCTGAAAAAATTAGAAAGCAAAGCGATGTCCTTATTGTAATCGGAATAGGCGGTTCCTATCTCGGCGCAAGGGCAGTCATCGAACTTTGCACTTCTCCTCTGAGAAACAGAATCTGTAAGGATGGCCCCGAAATTTATTTCGCAGGCTGCAACCTCAGTCCGGACTATATGTCCGAGATCGCGGAAATCTGTGAAGATAAAGATTTTTCCGTTAATGTAATTTCCAAATCCGGTACCACAACGGAACCGGCAATTGCCTTCCGTTTCTTCCGTGAACTTCTTGAAAAGAAATACGGAAAAGAAGGCGCAAAAGAAAGAATCTTCTGCACCACCGACAAAGCGAGAGGAACCCTCAAAGCTGTCGCTGATAAAGAAGGTTGGGAAACTTTTGTTGTTCCGGATGATATCGGCGGAAGGTTTTCCGTTCTCACTCCGGTCGGACTTTTACCCATTGCCGCCGCGGGAATCGACATAAACGAACTTATGTCCGGCGCTGCGGAAGCAAAAAAAGAATATGAAAATCCAAATTTTGCCGAAAACGAAGCAATGCAGTATGCCGCAGCAAGAAATATACTTCTTGAAAAAGGCAAAGCGCTTGAACTTCTGGTAAGCTATGAACCTTCGTTCACCCAGATGGCTGAATGGTGGAAACAGCTTTTCGGCGAAAGCGAAGGAAAAGACGGAAAAGGAATTTTCCCCTGCTCCGCAATTTTTTCCATGGATCTTCATTCTTTGGGACAATTTGTCCAGGACGGAACCAGAAATCTTTTTGAAACGGTTGTCCGTTTTGAAAGATCCCAAAGGGAATTTGTTGTTGCCGAAGATGAAGAAAACGGCGACGGCCTCAATTTCCTTGCGGGAATGGACATGCAGGAAATAAACGAAAAGGCAAGACTCGGAACCTTGGTGGCACATACCGAAGGCGGAGTACCCAACATCGTTATAACCTGTGAAAAAAGAACTCCGGCAGAGGTCGGAAAACTCATCTATTTCTTTGAAATCGCATGTGCGGTTTCGGGCTATATGCTTGGGGTAAACCCATTCAACCAGCCCGGCGTCGAAAGCTATAAAAAGAATATGTTCGCACTTCTCGGAAAACCGGGATACGAGGATATGAAAGCGGCAATCGAAGCCAAACTTGACTGATTTTCGGTCAAACTGCGTTCGCGCAATGATAATACATTTTGAACAGAGGGAGACATTACCATGATCAAACTTATCCTTGGCCTTAAAGGCTCCGGCAAAACCAAATACCTCATCGACAACATCGAAGAAGCAGTAAAAACCAGCGAAGGCTGCGTAGTAGCAATCGAACGCGGCGCAACTCTTCGTTTCGACGTAAACCATGACGTACGTCTCATCGATATCGATGAATATGATATTACCGATTTCAATTCCTTCTACGGATTCCTTTCCGGCCTTATCGCAGGCAACTACGATATCAGCCACATCTTTGTTGACGCAACCTTCAAAATCGGCGGCCGCGATTACGATGCATTCGCAAAAATGACTGACAAGCTCAAGAGACTTTGCGACGAATCCGAAATCACCATGACCTTCACCGCTTCCTGCGAAAAAGAAGATCTTCCCGAAAGAATCCACAAATATATTGTCGAAAGATAATTATAAAAGGAATAAAAAAGCGCAGTCCACCGGCGGTGGATTGCGCTTTTTTGTTTTGTGGACAACTTTTATTGAAAGTGTTATAATTACTAAAAAAAGATAAGGAGAAAGTAAAATGAAAAAGATTTATTCAATACTTATTTTTTTTATTATTGTTTTTATGTTTTCTATAGAGATTCACGCAGAAAATGTATCTGTTTATGTAATGGGAAATTACGTGGGAAATTATGAAGGTGGAGAGGAAACAACCTATTGGTTAGCTAAATATGGTGAATTAGTAGCAGATGGAGCAAATGAAGATAATTATAATGTTAAGTATAATAAATCAGAGGGAAAATTAACATTAAATAACGCTTATATTTACGGAAGATATGGTTGTGGGATTAAAGCAAATGGCGATTTGATATTAGAATTAATAGGTGATAATGAAATACTATGTTATCAGCCAAATGGAATACATGTAAAAAACATAGGAATAGATGCAAATAAAGTTTATATAGTTTCAGAGGAGGGCACTCTTAATTTAGTGGTTGATGATTCTGATGGAAGTAGTATAGGAATTAAATCATCTGTTATAGTAGAAGGTGGAAATGTAAATGTTAACGGATATGATTATGGAATATCAGGTTCTATATGTTCAAAAGGAGGAACATTTTTTGCTGAAGGCCTTAGAGCAGGTATCACAGGAAGTGTAAAAGTTGAAGGCGGAACTTTACATATAAAAGGTAGTGGTAGTGGAGTAAGTAGTGCAAAAGGATATGGAATATTATGTGGCGAGGGAGATAGTGTAGAGATTATATATGGTAAAATAACGATTGTCGGGAAAGGTGAAAGGGCTATAGAAATGAAAGACAAAAGCGCATTTATCTTTCCAAAAGCTTCAAATATAGTAGCTATGACAGAAGCACAATCTGGGGTGGAAGATTTTAATAAAGAAAGATTAGACAATTACAATTATCTTTCTATAGAAGCAAAAGGTTTAAAAAAAGTTAGTATGTTAAGTTTACCTAATAAGTTAGAGTACATTTTTAAAGAGGAAAGTTTTTCGGCCGAGGGCGGAATGCTATTGTTAGAATATTACGATGGTGAAACAAAAATTGTTGATTTGAAGGAAGCAGAAATAGTAGGATTTGATAACTCGATTTTGGGTGAACAAATTATAATTGCAAAATATGATTCTTTTGAATTTAATATTAGGATTTTTATTAAACCTTCTTTATATGGAGATGTCAACAAAGATGGCGTGGTTGATATAAAAGATATATATCTTTTAAGATTGAAATCAGCAAAATTAATAGGATTTAACAGAGATCAATTAATCATTGGTGATATAGATTTAGATGGAAGAATAACTGCAATAGATACTAGTTTGGTTAGAAAATATGTTTTAAAAATAATAAATGTATTGGTTTGAAAGTAATATACCAAAAACCGCCTCCGTATATTTCTGCGGAGGTGGTTTTTTATGAGAAAAATTGCAATAATCGGAGCGGGAAACGTCGGAATCGCCGCCGCAAAGGCTGTTTTGCATTCAGCGGATATGGAACTTTGCGGATTTGTCAGAAGGAAAGCGGAAACCGTTTCCGAATTTGAAAATATTCCCGTTGCAGAAAGCGTTTTCGGTTTGCCGGAAAAACCGGACGGCGCAATAATAACCGTTCCGTCAAGATTCGTTGAACCGATCGAAGCGGAACTTCTGGAAAACGGAATTTATACTGTCGATTGTTTCGATATACACGGGGAACTTCCCCTGATGCGGAAAAGGCTGAATGCTTCCGCAAAAAAGGGAAAAGTTTCCTGCATCCTTGGGGCAGGCTGGGACCCGGGTCTGGATTCTGTCATAAGAACGCTTATGCTTTCGGCATTTTCGGAAGGGGAGACGTACACAAATTTCGGTCCGGGAATGAGCATGGGACACTCCGCGGCAGTAAAATCAATAATCGGGGTTCTTGACGCCGTTTCGATAACGGTCCCTCTCGGCAAAGGAAAACATGCAAGAAAAATCTATGCGGTGCTCGGTGAAAATGCGGATGAGCCGGCGATTGAGCACGTGATTCTTTCGGATGAATATTTTGAGCACGACAGATGTTCGGTGAAATTTGTGAAAAATATATCACCGTTTTTCGATACAAAACACCGTGTTTCAATTGAAAACGTTTTTCAAAACCAAAAGATAAGTTTCAGTATGGAAATCGATAATCCCACCCTTACCGGGAATATACTTGCCTCGGCAATCCGGGCGGCTTTCTTTCAAAAATCCGGGGCGTTTTTTATTCCGGAAATTCCGCCTTGCTGCTTCTGCGAAAAAGGCTTTGAAAAATTATTATGAACCGACGTGAATTTATTTTTCGCCGCGAATAAATTCGTCAATTGTGACGCCGAAAAAATCGGCCATTTTTACGACCATTCCAAGGTCGGGTTCGGATTCTCCTCTTTCATATTTGCTGACAGAAGTTTGTGAAATATGTAAAGCGTTCGCAAGATCGCGCTGGGTAATTCTGTTTCTTTTTCTCAAAATTTTAAGCATGGTAAGCAAATTTTTCACCTCGTAATTATTATATATTATCTCTATTGATAAAAATACAGGTAAATTTTGCAAGTTTTTTTGCAAAAAGTCACAGTATTTACGAAATTTAAAATAAACTTCTATATTAATAGTAACTTTTTTTGCCGTTTTTGTTGCAAAACATAATAATATTTTGTTATAATAGCGTTGTACGACACATGTGAAAGGGGATTATCAACTTTGAAACAGTACAAAGCAAATGATATCAGAAATATCGCACTTGCCGGTCACGGCGGCGACGGCAAAACCAGCCTTGCAGAGGCTCTTCTTTATATGGCCGGCGCTACCGACAGACTTGGTTCCGTTCCGGAAGGAAACACCGTTTGTGACTTCGATCCCGAAGAAACCAAACGTAAAGTTTCCGTAAGCTCCGCAGTAGCTCCCTTCGAGTACGACGGTGTTAAAGTTAACCTCATCGACACTCCCGGACTTTTCGACTTCGCAGGCGGCTTCCATGAAGGCGTTCGCGCAGCAGACGCAGTTATCATTACTCTTTCTGCAAAATCCGGCGTTCTCGTTGGTACTGAAAAAGCATGGAAACTTGCAACCGCACAGAAAAAAGCAAAAGCATTCTATGTTTCCAAGATGGATCTTGAAAACGCAGACTTCAACAAAGTTCTTGCAGCTCTTAAAGAAAAATTCGGCAACGCAGTTTGCCCTGCAGTA
>JAZTXW010000012.1:0-8042 GCA_045636625.1 Oscillospiraceae bacterium | reverse complement strand
CCGGAAGACCCGGATTACGAAAGCCCCTTCGGTCTTTTCCGCGGAAGCATCCATCAGGCGGACGAATCCACCCCCGCAAAGCTCCTTTTCGACACCATGCTCGTTTACGCAAAGCTTCTTGTTGAACTGGACGATATCGATATCAACAAATAAGGAAAAACGGGGCGGAATTTTTCCGCCCCATGCGTTTATATGATGAATTTTAAAAAGATTTTAAAATTGCCCTGTTTTTATTTCGCAATGCTTCTTCCCCTTGGGTTTCTGCTTCTCGGTGCGGCAAGATTCATCCCGGGTTTTGCGGATTTTTATTACCGGAACGTTTACAGATATCTTGGCGGGATTTTCGGAAGCATAACCGGAATTTTTCCTTTTTCCCTTATGGAAGCGGGAATTGTCTTTCTTTTCTTCCTCGTGGTTTACTGGATAGTCAAAATGGTGCTCAAAGCAAAAGATGGGCAGGAAGCCGTGCTCAAATATTTCAAAAGCGTGCTCATGTCGATGCTTTCCATCGCCTGTTCGGTTTTCTTCCTTTTTTCCGCATTGAGCGGAACAAACTATTACCGCGCCGGCTTTGCGGAAGAAACCGGTCTTGAAGTTAAAAAATCCTCCGTTTCCGAACTTTATGACCTTTGCGCTTTTCTTCTTGAGGAAGCAAGCGAATCCGGTTCAAGGCTTTATCGGGGCGAAGATGATCTTACCGTTTTCGATGAACATGATTTCAGCATGTCGAACGAAGCAAAGGCGGAATTTGAAAAATTCTGCGGCGATTACGGAATTATGAAAATGGGCTTTGGAAAATTCGGAACCCCGAAACCGGTTTTATGTTCCGAGGTTATGGCGTATCTTCAGATTTCCGGAGTTTATTCTCCCTATACTTTTGAAGCGAACATCTGCACCTCCGGTCCGGATTTTCTGCGCGGTGCAACAATGATGCATGAACAAAGCCACCTGCGCGGATATATGAACGAAGCGGAATCCAACTTCATCGCCTATCTTGCCTGTGCAAACAGCGATTCGGAATTTTTCCGCTACAGCGGAAACTGCCTTGCGCTTCTCTATTCCATGAACGCGCTTTATGCGGCGGATTATGAACTCTGGTACGAACTTCGCATTCAGTATCCGGATTATATTGCTGCTGATATGGCGGCGCAGAATGAATACGTCCGTTCCCATGACACAAAAGTTGCGGAAGTTTCGGATAAAGTGAACGACACCTATCTTAAACTGAACGACCAGCAGGACGGCGTTCGCAGCTATGGAAAAATGGTGGATTTGCTTCTTGCATACCGCCGCGGCTTATGATATACTGAATTTGTAATATAAATTATGAAAGGTGGTTTCCGAAAATGTCCATTTACCTTCAGGATGACGATGAAAACGAAGGTCTTGAAGTTTTCTGCCCCTATTGCGGAAAACCCGTAGTCGTTCCCGCAGGATATAACCGTTCAACCTATCTTTGCCCCCGCTGCCACAAAGCAATTCCTCTTTCCGAAAAAATGCTTGAGGAACTTTCTTCCTCCGCAAAAGTTGAGGAAAAACCGAGGGTCACTTCCCCCTGCAGAAGAGACAGCCTTCTTTAATTTTTCAAAAAAACAAAGCCCTGCCAAAAACGGCAGGGCTTTTTTGTTTTTTTCAATATCTGTTCGGGTTTGCATCAACAAATTCGCGGAATTTGGATTCGATCCATTCGTTTGCTTCCGCAAGACCTTCCGGAGAAAGAGGAAAATCTTTTTCAACAACGTCGTTTGCGTATTCATAGCTCATAACGGTATATACCGCCGCATGGATAACGCTGTTCTCTTTGTCGGGACAATGGCGCCAGCGAAAATCCCTTCTGCTGTCGGTATATATGTTGTATTCCCGGAGCATATCCCAGGTCGGTCTGTCAAGTTCAAGCGGTCTTTGCCATTCGCGTTTATATGCCAATTCTTTTTTCCCCTTTCGGAAGATTTTCTGCTGTAAATTATAGCACGGCAAGAAAGATTTTTCAATTATTCAAAAATTGTTATTTACATCTTTTGTGATATCTGTTAGAATACCTTTCCGGAAAAGGAGGGGATTTTTTGTCCGAATTCTGGTACACCAAAAGCACCATGGATAAACTTGAGCCGGAATATCTTTGTTTCGAGCATTTCAGCGCAGTTCACCTTTTTATAACGGCGGTTTTTGTCGGAATCATCATCGCCGCGATGGTTTTTTACGGAAAGCTTAATGAAAAAAACAGGCAGAAATTCCTTTATATAATGTCCGCCCTTCTTATTGCAGACGAACTTTTCAAGCATATCTGCTCCGCCGTAACCGGACAATGGGAATGGGAATTTCTTCCGCTCCATCTTTGCAGCATCAACATCTTCGTCTGCGTGATAAATTCCTGCAAGCGCGATGATCCTACTTCGGAGATACTTTATGCGCTCTGCGTACCCGGAGCGGCTCTTGCGCTTCTGATGCCCACCTGGACGAATCTTCCCTATTGGAACTTCATGAGTCTTCATTCAAATTCGGTGCATATTCTTTTGCTTTTATATCCGCTTCTGCTTATCGCCGGAGGCTTCCGTCCGGATTTTCGCAGACTTCCAAAAGTTCTCGGGCTGCTTTTGCTTGAATGCGTCCCGATTTTCTTCCTCAACAAAATTCTTGATACAAACTTTTTCTTCATAAACAGAACCGCCGGAAACCCGATTCTGAAATTCCTTGCCTCGATTTTCGGAAAGGAATTTTATTTCATCGGCTTTATCCCTCTTCTTGCGGCTGTCTGGTTTTTCATGTATCTTCCGTGGTATTTTATTGAAAGAAAAGAAAAGAAAATTTGCCGTTGAATAAAAAAGCGCTCCGAAAACGGAGCGCCTTTTGTTTTATCAGTTTATAAATCTTGCAAGGAATTCCTTTGTTTCTTCCTTCTTCGGGTTTACGAAGATATCTTCCGGAGTGCCTTCCTCGCAGATAACGCCGTCTTTCATGAATACGACGCGGCTTGAAACATCTCTTGCAAAAGCCATTTCATGGGTTACAACGATCATGGTAAGACCTTCGTCCGCAAGCTGGCGCATAACCGCAAGAACTTCGCCGACCATCTGGGGGTCAAGAGCGGAAGTGGGTTCGTCAAAAAGAAGTACTTCCGGTTCCATTGCAAGGGCCCTTGCGATTGCAACGCGCTGTTTCTGTCCGCCGGAAAGCTGCTTCGGTTTTGCGTTGATATAGGGAAGCATGCCTACTTTTTCAAGGAAATATTTTGCTTTTTCCTCCGCTTCGGCTTTCTTTTTGCCAAGAACTTTAACCTGGCCGACAACACAGTTCTGAAGAACCGTCATGTTGCTGAAAAGGTTGAAGCTCTGGAAAACCATTCCGACCTTTGCGCGGTAATCGGTTACGGAAAAACCTTTTTCGTCAATATCTTTTCCGTGGAAAAGGATCTTTCCGCCGGAAGGGGTTTCAAGAACGTTTATGCAGCGGAGAAGGGTCGATTTTCCGGAACCGGAAACGCCAATTATGGTTGTAACGTCACCTTTTTTTACAGAAAAATCAATATCGGAAAGAACTTTGTGACTTCCGAAATTCTTTTCAAGATGCTGAATTTCTATGATATTTTCGCTCATTTGAAGTCCTCCAGTTTTTTCTTTTTCGGGTGATAGCTAAGAAGTCCGCTGGTATAGGCAAGGGTATCGGTTGTGGCAAGGTCATAGTTGTCGTCGCCGTCAAGTTTCTTTTCAAGAAGTCTGAGAAGAGCGGAGGCGGTTACGGTCATGACAAGATAGATCGCCATTGTTATGGTTGCGGATTCAAAATAGAGATAAAGCGCGCCGACGGCACTTTTGTGGGTGAAGAAAAGATCCGCAAAGCTGATTACGGAAAGTACGGAGGTATCCTTGATATTGATGATGAAGTTGTTGCCGATCTGTGGAATGATATTGCGGAAAGCCTGGGGAATGATTACGTTTATCATTGTCTGGACATGGGTCATTCCGATCGCTTTTGCACCTTCTGTCTGGCCGGGATCGATGGAAAGGATACCGCCGCGGACGGGTTCTGCCAAATATGCGCCGGTGTAGATTGAAACGATGAAAAGAGCAGCCGGCCAGATATCCATCTGGTAATCAAAAACCATTCTTACTCCGTAATAAATAAAAACGGACTGAACGATCATCGGGGTTCCGCGGAAAAGTTCAACATATCCTTTAAGGATAAGGTTTGCGGTTTTAAGAACGATTTTTTTCCAGAGGGGGTCTTTTTTCTCAACCGGGATCGTTTGTACAACGCCTACGCCGAAACCGATGATGCATCCGGCAATGGTGCCCACAAGGGATACGATAAGGGTGTTGAGCGCACCGTTGAGGAAGGAAGAACCGTAGCCGTTCCATACCTTTATAATGCCTTCAATAAATTCTGCCAAGATTGTTTTCTCCTTTTAAATTTTTTGCGGGGGATTCTTTTATTCGTTCTGTGATTTCAGAACCGGACAGGGTTGCAATCCCTCAGTCACCTTCGGTGACAGTTCCCTTTATAGGAGGGAACCTCATTAAAACCGCCCGGAGTTCTTCCGGGCGGCAGTTTTTAATTTTAATATTGATTATTCGCTGAGAGGCTGAACAGCAATTGCGTCCGCCATCATTGCTTCGTAATCTTCAACGGTAAGGGTTGCAAGAACCGCGTTTACTGCTTCAAGAAGTTCTGCGTCGCCTTTCTTCATGGAGATACCAAGGTTGATCTCTTCTTCGGAAACTTCAAATTCGCCTGCGGTTCCGCTGAAATCAAGAAGAACCATAACGTCATAAACAGCGGTTGCTGCAAGAGCGGTAGGCATATCGGTTACAACAAGATCAACTGCGCCGGATTCAAGAGCAACAAGCATTGCGGGTGCGGTTTCCTGTGCGGTAAGGATGTTTGCTTCGGGAATCTGGGGAAGGCAGATATCATACCAGATGGTTCCAAGCTGGGAAGTGCAGGTTGCGCCTGCAAGGTCAGCAACGGAAGCTGCGGAAGCATATTTGGAATCTGCTTTGGTAAGGGTTACGATGGAAGCATAGAAATAAGGATCGGAGAAATCCACTACTTCAAGTCTTTCTGCGGTGATGGACTGACCCGCGATAACAAGGTCAACGTCGCCGGACATAACAGCGGGAACAAGGGAGTCCCAGTCGAGTTTTACGATCTCAAGTTCTTTGCCCATGGATTCGGCGATGAGTTTTGCCATCATTACGTCATAGCCGTATGCGTAATCGTTGGTTCCGGAAATCGGAACAGCGCCGTTGGAATCATCTGCCTGGGTCCAGTTGTAGGGTGCGTAAGCACATTCCATTGCAACACGGAGAACGTTTTCATTTTCGGGTTCGCTGCCGCAGGCGGTGAAGCCGAGGCACATTACCATTGCGAGTACGAGTGCGATAATCTTTCTTGTCATTGTTTTTTCCTTCTTTCCTAAGAATTCATTTTTTTGCGGCTTTTTCCAGAAAATAAAAAAGCCATGAATACTTTCGGATGAAGATTCATGGTACTTACATTCTTACAAAAATGCTTCGCAGGCGTTTTTTCGCCTGCTTAAAACCAATGATAGCTCTCCACCGAAGTGACAGTCCATGGGATATTATCCCATGCCCCAGCAAACGGAAAACAAGGCTTTTTCCCGAAAGCTTCGGCGAAAGTTCCTTTCCTGCAAAACCGGGAGCCTTCCCTTAAAAAATGCTTTGCGTTACTTATAGCTTTCGCGCCTCTACCATTGTTTTTGGCAAAGCCAGAAACAATATGTATTCTGTTTTAATAGTTATAAAAACTATGTGACAAAGTATAGCAAAGTAAAGCGCTGAAGTCAACAGTTTTTTTAAAATTCTTTATATTAAAACTTCCTGCCGGATAACTTTAATTGAAAAATCCGTTTTCTTATGCTATTATAAAATGTAGTTTAATAATATTGGAGGTTTTTTGATGAAAAGACCCGAACTTCTTGCTCCTGCGGGAGATATGGAATGTCTTGAAACAGCGGTGCATTTCGGCGCCGACGCGGTATATATCGGCGGACCGCTTCTTCAGCTTCGTGCGGACAACGTCGGTTTTGACAGAGAAGGCATTGCCGAAGCGGTTAAATATGCCCATGAACATGGAGTCAAACTTTACGTTACCGTAAACTGTTTCGCAAAAAACGAAGAGATCGACGCCGCAGATGATTACGCAAAATTTCTTTACAGCGTCGGTGTTGACGCTGTTATCGTTTCCGATATCGGCCTTATTGCAAAAATCCACGAATCCGCACCGGAACTTGAGATACACGTTTCAACCCAGGCAAACTGCCAGAACTTCAGCGCCGCAAACGTTTATTGGAACATGGGCGCAAAGCGCGTTGTTCTCGGCCGTGAAATGACGCTTGATGAAATAATCGAGTTCCGCAAAAGAATTCCCGAGGAAATGGAAATCGAAGCTTTTGTCCACGGCGCCATGTGCATGTCCTATTCCGGAAGATGCATGATTTCCTCCTATCTTGTCAACCGAAGCGGAAACCGCGGCGGCTGCGCACAGCCTTGCCGCTGGAGTTATCACCTTGTTGAAATGAAACGCCCCAACGAATTTTTCCAGGTTGTGGAGGACGAAAAAGGCACAGCCATTCTCAGCTCCCACGATATGTGCGCCGTAGGTTTTCTTGATAAACTTGAGGAAGCGGGAATCTGCTCCTATAAAATCGAAGGACGCATGAAAACGCCTTTCTACGTCGCAACCGCTGTTAACGCTTACCGCCACGCCATCGACGGCGACGTTCCCATGGAAGTTATCGAGCGCGAACTTGACAGCATCAGCCACCGCCCCTATTCCAGCGCATTTTATTTCGGCGAAATGAAAATGAGCCACGGAAATTCCGGCGCATATATCCAGAAATGCACCTTCATCGGAAAAGTTCTTGATTATTCCGACGGTTTTGTAACCATTCAGCAAAGAAACAATTTCAAACCCGGCGATGAACTCGAGGTTGTTTCCCCCATCAGCACCGGTGAAAAATTCACCGTTACCGCAATTTATGACGAGGAAGGAAACGAACGCGAAGACGCAAGACTTATTCAGCAGATCCTCCGCCTTCCCTGCCCCATCAGACTTCAGAAAGGCGACCTTCTCCGAAAAAGAATTGAAGAATAAAAATAAAAAAGCACGGTTTGACTGCCGTGCTTGTTTTTTTGTAAAAAAACGTTGACAACGTAACAATGTTACGCTATAATGCAAGTGTAACATTGTTACGCACATGTGCAAATTTTTTAAAAAGGAGGTTTTTAAGATGAATCTCGGTGACGAAAATCTTGTTTCAAAAAAGAATCTTCTTGAAAAATATTCGATTTCCTATGGCGCTCTCTATCGCTGGAAGCGAAAAGGACTTATTCCGGAGGAATGGTTCATTAAAAAATCCACCCCCACCGGACAGGAAACTTTTTTTCCTAAAGACCTTATTTTTGAAAGGGTCGAGATGATTCTTGAAAAAAAAGAGGACGTTCTTCTTGATGAACTTGCCGAAAAAATTTCCGGTGAAGAAGAAAGCAACGCAAAAATTATTATAGATACCGTTTTCGGCGAAAAAACTTTCCGTATTAAAGACATCAAAAGCATAAAACGCGTTCTTGAAAACGGCGAAACGGCGGATTTAAGCGAAATCCTTAAATTTTGAAAGGAGATTCTGACTATGGATATGAAAATTTCAGGTGCCGGTGTTATCGGCGGCGGAGAATATGATAATGTGCGTATCAGCGGAAGCGCAAAAGCGGAAGGACTTATCCGCTGTAAAGAACTGCACTGTTCCGGAGCTTTTTCCGGAAGCGCAGAAATTGAATGTGAAAACGAAATAAAAATTTCCGGAGCTTTTTCAAACAGCGGAAAAATCACCGCAAGGGAACTCCGTGTTTCCGGAAGCGCAAAAACCGGCGCAGTTTCCGCCGGGATAGTCAAAGTTTCCGGCGCATTCAAGGTTGAAGGCTGCCTTAAAACAACCGAACTTAAAGTTGGCGGCGGTCTTAAAACCGAAGGCGACATTGAGGCCGAAAAAGCCGAAATAACCGGCGGAATCAACTGCAGCGGAC
>JAZTXW010000011.1:0-6881 GCA_045636625.1 Oscillospiraceae bacterium | reverse complement strand
CGACAGAAGCGGCATTCTTCAGCTTGCTTTCGGCGACGGCACCGACAAAGAAGTTTTTGAAAAAGCAGCTTCCGTAAGAGCAGAATTTGTTCTTGAAGCAAAAGGCGTTATCCGCAAACGCGAATCCGTCAACACCGAAATCCCCACCGGCGCAGTTGAACTTTTTGTAAATGAACTTTTCATTCTTGCAAAAAGCCAGACTCCTCCTTTTGAAATCAGCGATAACTGCAACGCAAAAGAGGATCTCCGCCTTAAATACCGCTATCTTGACCTTCGCCGCGGCGAAATGCAGAACATCCTTATGATGCGCCACAAAATCGTAAAATCCGCCCGCGATTATTACGACGAAAACGGCTTTATGGAAATCGAAACTCCGGACCTCATCAAATCCACCCCCGAAGGCGCAAGAGACTATCTTGTTCCTTCCCGTGTTCATCCTGGATGCTTCTATGCTCTTCCCCAGAGCCCTCAGCTTTATAAACAGCTTCTCATGATGTCCGGCTGCGACAGATATATGCAGGTTGCCCGCTGCTTCCGCGACGAAGACCTTCGTGCAGACCGCCAGCCCGAATTCACCCAGATCGATATGGAGATGAGCTTTGTTGACGAAAACGATGTTATGACCCTTAACGAAGGTCTTGTAAAACGTGTTTTCAAAGACGTTCTCGATTATGACGTTCCCACTCCTTTCGAAAGACTTACTTTCAACGAAGCTATGGCCCGTTTCGGTTCCGATAAACCGGATACCCGTTTCGGTCTTGAACTCTGCGATCTTTCCGACCTTCTCACCAACTGCGAATTCAAAGTATTTGCAGGCGCACTTGAAAAAGGTTCCGTTCGCGCAATCAACGCAAAAGGCGCTGCTTCCGTTTTCACCAGAAAAGAAATCGACAAACTTGTTGAAGTTGTAAAACTTTATAAAGCAAAAGGTCTCGCATGGACCAGACTTACTCCGGACGGCGAAACCACCAGCTATGAAAAATTCCTTACCGAGGAAGAAAAACTTGCTATCCGTGAAAGACTTGGCGCAGAAACCGGCGACGTTCTCTTCATCGTTGCGGACAGCAGAAACGATATCGTATTTGATTCCCTTGGCGCCCTCCGTCTTGAACTTGGAAAACGCCTTGACCTTATCCCCAAAGGCACCTATAACTTCCTTTGGGTAACCGATTTCCCACTGTTCGAGTGGAGCGACGAGGAAAACCGCTGGATGGCAAAACACCATCCTTTCACCTGCCCTCGCCCCGGTGATGAGGACAAACTCATGTCCGATCCCGGCGACTGCTATGCAAGAGCATACGATATGGTCCTCAACGGCTGCGAACTCGGCGGCGGTTCCATCCGTATCAGCGACACCGAAATTCAGGACAAAATGCTCCAGGCTCTCGGTCTTTCCGAAGAAGTTGCACAGGCACGTTTCGGTTTCCTTCTCGATGCTGAGAAATACGGTGTTCCGCCCCACGGCGGAATGGCTTTCGGACTTGACAGAATGGTCATGCTCATGCTCGACCGTCCTTCCATCCGTGACGTTATCGCATTCCCGAAGGTACAGACTGCAAGCGAACTTATGACTCAATGCCCCACCGAGGTTGATCAGAAGAACCTTGATGAGCTTCATATTGCTGTTGTCAAAAAAGAAGAAGAATAAGTAAAAAAAGGCGTTTCAGCTTTCTGAAACGCCTTTTATCATACATTTCCGGAGATTTTTTATGATTAAATATGTACTTTTTGACCTTGACGGAACTTTGAACGATCCTTATGAGGGAATTACAAACTGCATAAAATATGCTCTTTCTTCTGTAGGAATTGAGGAAAACGATCCGCAGAAGCTCCGTAGCTATATTGGTCCGCCTCTTCGCAACACTTTTGCAAAATATGGTTTTGATGATGAAAAGTGTGAGGAACTTGTCGCAAAATACCGCGAAAAATTCCTTGTTACCGGAATCCATCAGAACATTACATACGACGGAATCCACGAAATGCTCAAAACTCTTTTTGAGCACGGATGCAAAATTGCCCTTGCTTCGTGCAAACCGGAAGGCGCATGCAAAATAATTCTTGAGGAAACCGGTATGCTCGGATATTTTGAAACCGTATGCGGCGCAACCCTTGACAAAACCCTTGATACAAAGCCCGCAATAATCGGCGTTGCTTTAAAACGACTTGGCGTTGAGGAAAAAGATCTTTGTAACGTTTATATGGTCGGCGACAGAGATATGGATATGATAGGAGCGCATGAAAACGGAGTTCATGCTGTCGGTGCGCTTTACGGATACGGTGATGAAGATGAACTGACCGGAGCGGGAGCGGATCATCTTATTGAAAAGCCGCTTGATCTTATTGAAATCGTTTTGGGAAAGGAAGAGGAATAATGGACGCAAACGTAATGTTTACAGAAGAAAAACGTGCCGAAAGAGTTATGGAAGCTCTTCGTGCAAACAGAATGGAAGCATATTTTGTAAAAACTTCCGCCGAAGCAGCGGTTCTTGTTAAAGAACTTATTCCGGAAGGTTCCGTCTGCCGTGTGGGCGGTTCAAGAACTCTTCATGAAACCGGAATAATCGGGCTTCTTGAGAACGGAAATTACGATTACCGCGATTCCCACGTTGTTCCCGCGGAAGAAGTTGAAACCGCAAGAAGAGAAGCGTTTTTTGCGGATTATTTTCTTGCAAGCGCAAACGCCATCACTGAGGACGGCGAAATTTATAACGTTGACGGAGCGGGAACGCGTGTTGCTCCGATTATTTACGGACCCAAAAACGTGATCCTCGTTGCGGGAACCAACAAAATCGTAACCGACATTGCCGCTGCGGAAGACAGACTCCGCAACCTTGCGGCTCCGGCAAACGCAAAACGTCTTGGCTGCAAAACACCCTGTGCAGAAACCGGAACCTGCATGAACTGCAAATCTCCCGCAAGGATCTGCTGCAGCTATACTTTGCTTGGATACCAGCGCATTCCGAACAGAATTAAAGTTATTATCGTAGGGGAACATCTCGGATATTAATTTCTAAAAAACTCTTTATTTTAATGATATAATATGTTATAATATACTGTAATGTTTTAATTAACCCTATGAAAGGACGCGTAGTCTTGAAAAAAATCATTTTTCTGATTCTTTGCTTTGTTCTGATTCTTTCCGGATGCGAAAATCTTCCGAAAGCGGAACCTTATTATACCGAAACAAACGATAAAATTGTTTTCAGCACCCAGTATGATTATTATTTTGAGGATGAAAGCAGCATTCGTTGTTTCTGGAACAGCACCGCAGGAGAAACTTTCTATTTCCACGATACCTTTGAACTTCATATCCTCGGAGATGACGGCGAATGGTATGTTGTCGGAAATGAGGCAGCTTTCAATACAAAGTATCGTCACGGAATAGATTCTGGAGTTCAGACAAGTTCCAGATATGAGATCGATGTATATACCGATAAGCTTAAGGAAGGCGAAATTTATCGTATTTCCACCTATTGTTTCGACGGAAACGAAAACTATTATCAGGTATATGCTGAATTTGTCTGTGATAATAAACTTGCAGAAAAAGAAATGAAAGAAGTAAGCGGCGGAATCGGCAAAAGGGAAGATCCTTCCTACGTAGGTGTTCCAGAAGTTCTTGAAGGAAAAGGCTGATTCTATTCAGGTTAACAAAAAAGGCGGATATCCCGCCTTTTTTATTGTTTTATTTTTTGTTTTCCAGGAGGAAATATGTCGTTTTTAGTAAAAGACAAAAATTTTTATAAGGTTTTGTTTTCGATTACATTACCGATAGCCGCACAGAACTTTATCACTTTTACAGTAAGCCTTGCGGACTCACTCATGCTTGGAAAAGTCGGGGAGGTTGCTCTTTCCGGAGCAAACCTTGCAAACCAGCTTTTCTTTATTCTTATGATAGTAACCTTCGGAGTAACTTCCGCAGCAATGGTTTTCGCTTCGCAATACTGGGGAAAAGACGACGTATATTCCATGAAGCGGGTCATCACAATAATGCTCAGACTTGCGGCGATTATAAGCTTTGCGGCTTCGCTTCTTGCAATATGCATTCCGGAAACAGTTATGAGCTGGTATTCTGACGACCCTGAAGTAATAGAAGCTGGCGCAAGTTATCTCAGAATAATCGGTTGGGCATATCCTTTTTACTCCATAACGAACGCAATGGCTTCGGTTCTGCGTTCCGCGCATGTTGTAAAAGTTTCGATAGTTATCTATCTTTCCTCCCTTATCGTAAACGTTTCCCTTAACTGGGTGCTCATCTTCGGTAATCTTGGTGCGCCCGAACTTGGAATACGCGGCGCGGCAATTGCAACCGCGGTTTCAAGATTAGTGGAATTTATAATCCTTATAATATATCTTACGTTCTTTGAAAAGAAGATACATTATACCGTAAAAGATTTCTTTGTTCCTGTAAAAGATTATCTCAATGCCTTCATTAAAACGGGTGCTCCGGTCGTTCTCAATGAAGCGATCTGGAGTATCGGAACGTCCGTCCTTTCTATGATAATCGGACATATCAGTACCGAATTTGTTTCCGCAAACAGTATTGCAAACATAATCTGGCAGTGTGTGTGGGTCGTTGTTTCCGGAATGGGCAACGCGACATCCGTTGTTATAGGCAACGCTATCGGAAGAGGAGAACGCAAGGAACTTGTTATCAACAAGGCAAAGACCATTGTCCTTCTTTCGGCCGTTATGGGCGTTATTTCCGCGGTTCTTCTTATTATAATAAGAGGACCGGTAATCAATTTCTATGAGGTTTCCGAGGCTACAAAGGCCCTTGCATACGACCTTATTGTTTCCTATGCGGTAATAATTGTTTTTCAGTCAATGTCGGTACAGTATGTTGTGGGAATCTTCCGCGGCGGCGGCGACACAAAAACAGCTATGCTTGTTGACGTGCTTTTCCTTTGGACCGTTGCGATCCCTCTTGGCGCGTTGACCGGACTTGTTCTCGGATGGGCTCCGCCTTTCGTATATATCATGCTGCGTTCCGATGAGCTGTTTAAGAATATAATGAGTTTCATCCGCCTCAGAAGCGGAAAATGGATACGCGATATAACGGTCCATCCCGTTCAGGAAAATATTTAAACAAACAAAAAAGCCATGGCGTTGCGCCATGGCTTTTTTATATTCGGTTTATTTACATACGGATTTTTTTGAATCTGTTGATAACAAGGCCGGAAACAATTCCGATAACAACGCCGGTGACGGTACCGGTAACAATAAGTACCGGAAGATAAAGAGCGATCTGCTCTGTTCCAAGGATTATAACGGCCATGATTATCTGTCCGACGTTGTGCATGATTCCGCCGGCGATGGAAACGCCTACAACGGAAAATCTGTCGGTCTTTTTAAGCAGCCACATAACCGAAAGGGAAAGCACCGCGCCGGCAATACTATAGGCCATTGCCATAACGTTGCTGAAAGGAAGCGAAACAAGAATAACGCGGATAAGCGAAACAAGAACAGCTTCTTTTGTACCTATTTTATAAAGTACAAAGATTATAACTATATTTGCAAGGCCCATTTTGATTCCCGGAACAGCAAAGGAAAGGGGAACAAGAGCCTCTATATACGACATTATCATCGCAAGGGCAATTGTAAGCCCAAGCATAGCAACTTTTTTTGTTTTCATAAATTCCTTTTAAGACACAAAGTCAATTTCGGCTTCTTCTTCGCCGTCGATGGTGATTACGGTTTTATTGGGAAGGCAGGTTATTGCTTCGCCGGTTCTTGAAACCGCGCGCTGGTCAACGCATACATGGTCGGGGCAGGAAGCTTCGGTGATATCCGCCTTTCCGTTTTTTATAACAAGAAGATTATATCCGCCGTTTTCGGATTCGAGAAGGATCTCCGCATCCTCAGCAAGGGGATATCTTGCGGTTTCGGTGCCTTCGACGGTAACAACGGCAAAGGAACCGTCTTCTTTTAAAAGTTCGGTAACAAGCCAAATTCCTGCGGCAAGAATCACTACCGCAAGAGCAAGAATCATATCATTTCTGGTTTTCTTATCTTTAAACATATTCATTATAATTAATTATATGCTCCGCC
The DNA here is from genome assembly GCA_045636625.1 of Oscillospiraceae bacterium. Taxonomy (GTDB): domain Bacteria; phylum Bacillota; class Clostridia; order Oscillospirales; family Ruminococcaceae; genus UMGS1668. The sequence continues at coordinate 833 of JAZTXW010000011.1, read as the reverse complement.
GCTTGTTAAAAGCGGCGGAGCATTTTCCTTAAAAGAGATTTGCGAATTATGCTTTAAGCATTTCAAGGCAGCCGACAGGGCAATCTTCAACGCATTTTCCGCATCCGATGCATTTTTCATAATCAACGGTTGCAAGGAAGTTTTCAACTTTGATTGCTTCTGCGGGGCAGTTCTTCTGGCATTTCATGCATCCGATACAGCCGTTCTGGCATTCTTTGCGAACAACAGCGCCTTTTTCGTGGTTAGAGCAGGTGATGACTGCTTTTTCTGCTTTAGGAACAATAGAAATAAGGTGGTTGGGGCATTTTGCAACGCAAAGTCCGCAGCCTGCGCATTTTCTGGGGTCAACTTTTGCAACGCCGTTTACGATGCAGATAGCGTCATTGTCGCAAACGGTTGCGCAGTCGCCGCAGCCAAGGCAGCCATAGAGGCAAGCGCCTTTGCCGCCATAAAGCATTTTTGCGGCGGCACAGGAGTTGAGTCCCTGGTAAATTTCTTTGTAAACCTGTTTGTTACAGTCGCCGCCGCAATGTACGAAAGCGGTAACGGGCTCTGCTGCTTCGGCTTCAACGCCGAGAATTTCGCAGATTGCATTTACGGTTGCTTCACCGCCGGGACGGCAAAGGTTCGCGGGGGTTTCGGGATTTTCGGCAAGAGCTTTTGCATAAGCATCACAGCCGGAAAAACCGCAGGCTCCGCAGTTTGCACCGGGAAGGCAGTCACGAACTTCGCCTTCCACCGGGTTTACTTTAACTCCCATGAAATGAGATGCAAGGACAAGAAGAAGGGAACATGCAAGGCCAATTCCTGCTACAACAAGTGCAGCGGTAATA
>JAZTXW010000010.1:0-24371 GCA_045636625.1 Oscillospiraceae bacterium | reverse complement strand
GATTTCGAAATATGCCTGAGGATGTGCACATACAGGGCATACAACGGGAGCGGATTCACCAACATGGATGTGGCCGCAGTTTGCGCATTTCCAGATAACGATGGAACCTTTCTGGAATACTTTGCCTTCTTCAACGTTTGCGAGAAGTGCGCGATATCTTTCTTCGTGTTCTGCTTCGATTTTGCCTACGCCTTCGAAACGAAGAGCGATTTCCTCAAAGCCTTCTTCACGAGCTTCTTTTGCAAAAGTTGCGTACATATCGGTCCATTCATAGTTTTCGCCTTCTGCTGCTGCAAGAAGGTTTTCAGCAGTGGTGCCGATTCCGCCAAGATATTTGAACCAAAGTTTTGCGTGTTCTTTCTCGTTTTCAGCAGTTTCGAGGAAGAGTTTTGCAATCTGTTCATAACCTTCTTTTTTTGCTTTGCTTGCATAGTAGGTGTATTTGTTTCTTGCCTGAGATTCACCTGCAAATGCGGTCATAAGATTCTGTTCGGTTTTAGAGCCTTTGAGTTCCATAGTTTTTTCTCCTTTTTCAGTAGATTTATTATCTTCATTTTGAAGGGGTACAAATTCAGATGCGCCGTGTTTGCAAAGAGGGCAGACGAAATCTTCGGGAAGTTCTTCGCCTTCATAAACATATCCGCAAATCGGGCAGCGCCAGCCTTTTTTTACTTTGGGCGGCTGGGGTTTTGGTTTGATGTGGTTCTGATAATAGGTATAAGTTACGGATTCTTCGGAAGAAAGTATTTCCGCTTCGGTAACATCCGCAATAAACATAGTGTGGGTTCCAAGATCAACTTCTTCGCAAACCTTTCCGGAAACGAAAGCGTTGATGTTTTCATCAAGGCGAAGGACTCCGTTTTCGCAGCGGCGGGTTCTTGTTCCTTCAAATTTGTCCGCGTCTTTTCCGCTTCTGAAACCAAAATTCTGGAAAACAGAGAAGGGTGCAGAAGTTGAGAGAACAGAAACAGTGAACTTTCCGGTGCGTTTGATCATATCGTGAGTAAGGTTAAGTTTATTGACAGTAACGCTTACTCGAAGGGGAGTATCCGTAACCTGGGAAAAAGTGTTGATGATGCATCCGTTGTCTTTCCCATTTTCATTCGCGGAAACGACATAAAGACCGTAGGAAATTTTAAACAGTGCTTTGATATCCATTATAATCTCCCTTTCTGAAATTTTCAATCCAAATTTTTAAAAATGCAGTCGGAACAAAGTCCGCTGAAAACAAGACGATATCCTCCGATTGCAAAACCGTTTTCTTCGCGGATTCGTTTTTCGATTCCGTCAAGTTCCGGAACGGAAACGTCACAGATTTTTCCGCATTTGTTGCATTTCAGATGATGATGAGCACAAAGTGTTGTATCAAACCTATCTGCTCCTCCGGGAATCTGAAGATGTAGAATTTCGCCTTCGTCGGAAATTCTGTTGAGAATTCTGTAAACGGTTGCTTTGCTTATGGAAGGAAATTCGTTATGAACACATTCATAAACCTCGTCTGCAGTAGGATGATCCAAAGATATAAGTGCATTCATAATTGCTGTTTTCTGAATCGTGTTTTTCAATGAATCACTTCCTAAATGAGAACTAATTGCAATTAGGATTATAACAAATTTTTTGGAAATGTCAATACATTTTTTTAAAAAACATAAAAATTTTTTCGGAAAATAATTCATTATTTTATATATTAATTTACCATTTATATATTGACTGTTTTGCGCAAAAATAATCCTGCAAACGCAAATAAAAGGAGTGTAATTTTAAATGTCCAGTTCCAACAAACAGGCAAAAGCTGCTCTTGAAAGATTTAAACAGGAAGCAGCAAATGAAGTAGGCGTAAACCTTAAAGAAGGTTATAACGGTGACCTTACCTCCCGCCAGGCAGGTTCTATCGGCGGTCAGATGGTTAAAAAAATGATCGAATCCTATGAAAACAACATGAAATAATAACAAAAAAGGCGGAGCAAAAGGCTCCGCCTTTTTTTGTTTAAATTTTGTTGAATAAAAATACATAATATTGACTGAAAATGTGAGGTTATGATATTATAATAAATTATAAATATATATCCATATAAACAATTCACACACAGAAAACAGTATCAAAGGGGTGTTTAAGATATGTTTTCAAAATTCAGTGTTAAAAAACCGTATACAGTATTGGTTGCAGTAATTGCAGTAATAGTGCTCGGCGTGGTTTCGTTCCTTAATTTAACGCCGGACCTGCTTCCCAATATAGATTTTCCTTATGTTATTATTACAACAACCTATCCGGGAGCTTCTCCGGAGCAGGTTGAGGAAACGGTTACAAAACCTATTGAACAGAGCATGGCAAAGCTCGATAACATTAACAGTATATCGTCTTCATCCGGTGAAAACTATTCCATGGTAATGCTTGAATTTACCGATGGAACGGATATCAACACTGTTTCAATCGATATAACCAATGCGATAGGACAGCTTGAATCGGGTTGGGATGATATGGTCGGAACCCCGATTATACTTAAAATAAACCCAAATATGCTTGCAACTGCCGTTGTTGCAGTAAGTGTTGAAGGACTTGATGAACACGAGCTTACAGCTTTCCTTAACGATAATATAATGAATCGTCTTGAAGGTATAGAGGGTGTTGCCTCTGTTACCGCGGACGGAATGATTGAAAACAGTGTCGAGGTAAGGATATCCGAGAGCAAACTCGCTTCATTGAATAAAAGAATTGAAAACGAGATAATCAATAAATTCGACGAAGCTTACGAAGAAATTGAAAAAGCGGAAAAACAGCTTGCGGATGGTAAAGAAGCTATCAGGGTCGGAAATCTTGAACTTGAAAAAGGCCGCGATGAACTTGAGAAGGCAAAGATAGAGGCAGAAAAGCAGCTTGCCGACGGAAAGAAAGAACTTTCTGCCGCGCAAATGGAACTTGATGCGGCAAGAAAAGAACTTGATGCAGCAAAAAACGAACTTCTTCAGCAGAAAACTATGCTCTACGAAACATACGGACAGATGCTTCTGCTCAAGACAACCGTTGCAGGTCTTGAGCAGAGCAAGCTTGTTCTTGAAGAAAGCCTTGCAAAATTGAGATCTATTGAGGAATATGTAATTTCCACCGGAATGGATACTGAAAATATAGATAAAATTATTTCAGAAATGACCGGTGGGGAATATACATCCCTTGAACTTCTCCGTGAAGGAATGGGTGTAATTGAATGCGGAATTGCAGAGATAGACGGATTTTTTGAAGATATCGACGCAACCCTTAAGGAACAGGGATACAGCATAGAAACTCTTGATCAGGCAATAGACGATATTGAAGAAGGCCTTGCGCTTATTGATGAGTATTCAAAAGAAATCGAGAAAGGTTACGATCAGCTTTCTGATGCCCAAAGAATGATAAACGAGGGCAAACAGGCTCTTGCCCAGGGAGAAGCGGAAGCCGCGAAACAATTTGCGGATGCGGAAAAAACAATTGCTGATGGCGCAGCAAAGCTTTCGTCTTCCTCTGCACAGATAAAAGCGGCTGAAACCGAGCTTGAAGCCGGCAGAGAACAGATAGATGAAGCTCTTGACGAAGCGATAAAAGCCGCGGACGTAAGCGGAATGATAAATCTTGAAATGGTTGCGACGATTTTCTATGCCCAGCATTTTGAGATGCCCGCAGGTTATGTTAAAGATGGTGAAAACTCGGTTCTTGTACGCGTAGGCGATAAATACGAAAGCGTTGACGATATCGGGGATATGGTCCTGTTTGATATGGGTATAGACGGAATGGAAGCCGTAACGCTTTCTGATGTTGCCGAAATCGAATATACGGATAACTCCGGAGAAACTTTTGCAAGTGTGAACGGAGAAAGAGGCGTTATCCTTTCCTTTACAAAACAGTCGAACTATGCAACCGCCGCCGTTTCCGAATCCATTCAGGAAAGATTTGACGAACTTGAGGAAAAGTACGAAGGTCTTGAGTTTTCTCCGCTGATGGATCAGGGCGATTATATTGATATAATAATCAGTTCCGTAATGGAAAATATGGTCGTTGGAGCTGTTCTTGCAATAATCATTCTTGTTGTATTCCTTAAAGATATAAAACCGACATTCATGGTTGCGCTCAGCATACCGATAAGTGTAGTTTTCGCCATTGTTCTGATGTATTTTTCCGGAGTTACGCTTAACGTTATTTCTCTTGCGGGTCTTGCCGCAGGTATAGGAATGCTTGTCGATAACTCCATAGTCGTTATCGAAAATATCTACCGTCTCAGAAGTCTTGGACTTTCTCCGGTAAAGGCGGCTGTTTCCGGTGCTTCCCAGGTTGCGGGAGCAATCACTTCTTCTACGCTTACTACGGTTTGCGTCTTCCTTCCTATTGTATTCGTTCAGGGACTTACAAAACAGCTTTTCAAAGATATGGCTTTGACCATAGCGTATTCTCTTTTTGCAAGCCTTGTTATCGCTCTTACGGTTATTCCGGCGATGGCACCCGCTGTTCTTAAAAAGGTAAATCAAAAGAAAACGGAAGAATCAAAAGGAATGACAAGATACGGAAAATTCGTTCTGTTTGCACTTAAAAACAAAGTGCTTGTGATCCTTCTTTCCGTTGCGCTGCTTGCAGCAAGTGCATTTTTGTGCGTAACCCGCGGTTTTATTTTCATGCCGAATATGGAATCAAACCAGCTTACAGTAAACATTACAATGCCGGAAGATTCTGTTCTCGATGATACTTCTTCGCTTTGCGATAATATCACAAAAGAGATAAAAATGATAAAAGGCGTTGAAACGGTCGGAACAATGCTTTCCGGCGGAATGGCAAGCATGGTCGGAATGTCCGGAACGGAAACGGACGTAACTTCTGCAATAATGTATGTTATCCTTAATGATGAGGGTGAAAAGAATGCTTCGGTAATAACTGAAAAAATAAGTGAGATTACAGAAAAATATTCCGACAAAGCGGAATTTTCTGTTTCCGGCGGTATGATGGATTATATGAACGTGCTTACCGGAAGCGGTATTACCGTTAATGTTTACGGAGAAGATCTTGAGGATATCTCTCTTGCTGCCTCGGAAATCGGAAGCAGAATAGAAAATATTGAAGGAATCTCCTATGTTTCTGCGGGCGAGGAAGAGACCGAGCCTACGATCAATATCAGTGTTGATAAAGCTGCCGCAATGAAAAAAGGACTTACCGTTGCACAGATTTTCCAGGAAATTGCGGTAAATCTCACCAAAAGTGCAACGGCAGCAACAGTTGAAACCGAAAACGGCGATTATGACATAATTGTGGTATCTGAAAAGGCAGAGAACTTTACACGCAAAGATATTGAAAATTATGTTTTCGAAGTTACAAAACAGGACGGTACCACCGAGGAAGTTAAACTTTCAGATGTTGCGAAGATCCTTGACGGAAAGACCCTTTCCACCATAAACAGAAGCGCGCAGAGAAGATATCTCAGCGTTTCTGCCGGAATTGCCGAGGGAGAAAACGTAACCATCGTTTCTTCCAAAGTTCAGGAAGCACTTGCGGATTATGAAGCTCCGGATGGAATAGTTTACGAATTTTCCGGAGAAAACGAAGCGATTATGGAAGCAATTTTTGAACTTTTGAAGATGCTTGGAATCGGTGTTGTTCTCGTATATCTCATAATGGTTGCCCAGTTCCAGTCCCTGCGTTCTCCGTTTATCGTAATGTTCACAATTCCTCTTGCGTTCACCGGTGCTTTTGCGGCGCTTATCATTTGGGGACTTGAAATAAGCGTTGTTGCAATGATAGGACTTGTAATGCTTGTAGGTATTATCGTAAACAACGGGATCGTTCTGGTTGACTATATAAACCAGCTCAGAGAAGAGGGAATGCAGAGAAGGGAAGCTATTATAGAAGCTTCAAAAACAAGGCTCCGTCCGATTTTCATGACCGCACTTACCACTATTCTTGCGCTTGTTCCGATTGCTTTTGGAATGGGATTCGGCGCAAGCCTTATTCAGCCAGTTGCGGTTTGCTGCATTGGCGGACTTATCTATGCAACCCTTATGACGCTTGTTGTCATTCCGGTAATGTATGAAATGTTCTCCAGAAAGAAAATGAGGATCATCAAGGAAGATGACCTTGAAATTTCGGAACTTTAACAGTGTTGAAAAAACGGCGGATTCAATCCGCCGTTTTTTATTGATTAACTTTATGTTTTATGATAAAATTCAGTTGGAATATCCAGAAGGAGGATTTTATTATGGATTACAGCAACCTTGTAAAAGAAGCTCTTGCCGCAAGAGAAATGGCATATATTCCTTATTCCGGTTTTGCAGTAGGCGCGGCACTTATGACCAAAGAAGGAAAAATCTATCGTGGCTGCAATATTGAAAACGCAGCTTTTTCTCCCACTAACTGTGCAGAAAGAACCGCGTTCTTTAAAGCGGTGAGTGAGGGTGAAAGAGAGTTTGCCGCAATAGCTATTGTCGGTGGACCCAAAGGCAATCCTCCGGTGGATTATTGCTATCCCTGCGGAGTTTGCCGCCAGGTTATGGCAGAATTCTGTCCCGATGATTTTGTTGTTATAATCGGTAAAACTGAGGATGATTACAGAGTTCATGCCCTCAGCGATGTTCTTCCTTATACTTTCAGAGAACCTGACCTTCATAAATAAGCCGGAAGGCGGTGGTTTTTATGAATAAGGGAGCGGTTGTCTATATAATAAGGCTTCTGGCGGAACGCTTTATCGCTGCCGGTTTGTTTTGGATCGCCGCAGGAAGTTTTGATCTTCGTTCCGGAATATTTTTTACGGTTTATATAGCTGTTGCGCTTGTTTCCGGAATTATAATCTATCGCAAAAATCCCGAAACTTTAAAAGAAAGAGGAAAAATCAGCACCGATTCTCCAAAATGGGATAAAGTTTTGCTTTTGATTTTCTGGTTCTGTGCATTTTTCCTTATTTATTTTGCCGCAGGAAAAACAGTTTCCCTCGGCAAAGAAATAGAGTTTGATTATATTGCCGGAATGGTTCTTTATATTGTTTCTGCGATAATAACCGTAAAAGCAATGCTCGAAAATACTTTTCTTGAATCAACGGCAAGGCTCCAGCCGGAAAGAAACCAGGTCGTTATACAGACCGGACCGTATTCCGTTGTGCGCCATCCTGTATATTCAGCGGTTCTTCTTTGGTGTGCTGCGGTAATCTGCGTTTTCCCGTCAATGGAAGTCTGGCTTTTGTCCCATGCAATAGCCGTTGTTATAATAATAAGGACAGAACTCGAAGACGAAATGCTGAAAAAAGGACTTTCAGGCTATGAGGAATATTCCAAGAAGGTAAAATACCGGCTTATACCGTATATCTGGTAAAACAAATCCCGTGCTCAATTTTGAGCACGGGATTTTTGCTTGAGCATTAACCACATCCGCAGGAACATACTCCGATTCCGTCGGTTTCCTCAAGTCTTGGAGGAAAGAATTCGTTGGTGGGGAATTTGATATGTTTGAATACTTCGCAGGGGTCATCAGTTGTTGTGACGCATTCTTTGCCGGGAATGCAGAAATCATAAGCGGGAATAAGCATCTGCACTCTGCGTTCAAGCTGAACGATTGTAAAAAGACCAAGTGTAAGAAGAACTCTTCTTCCGTTGTTCGGAACAACAAAATTTCCGCTGAAACAGCCTGAAACGCATTCCGGAAAATTGAGCTCGCATCCACAGCAGTCACACTCACAGCAATCCGTGACTCTGCTTGAAAGAACGATTGGTGTGACGGCCTGAACAACCGCTCTCGGACTGTCGGAAACATTTCCGTTTCCACCAAAAGGCATTTCGGAACTGAAGACTTTAACGTTTCCTTCACTTCCGTAAAGGATAACTTTTTTTGAGAAAAACGCAATTCCGGTAACGGTGTCTGCTGTTGAAACAGGGGTATAGTAAGCTGCAAGATTCACAAGAAAATAGAACGTCATATCAACGGAATAGAATCCGCGATTGAAAGGGATGGGTTCCACTTCAAGGAATACGTTAAGTACTTCGACACTTTTTGCTTTTACAGAAAGCGCACGGTCAATTTTTGCCTGTTCCGTTTCGGTAAAATAAACCTGAAGGTCTTCCAGGCAATCTTTGTCTGAGCACGAATCATAGATTCGTCCGGCGTCAATGCAAACCGCCTCCTTAAAGGCATTGCTGTTTGTTTTTTGCTCTGCCATAAAAATCCTCCTATCACAGTAATAAAGCTGCCTCTTTGCGCAAAAGGGGGCACACTCAGTATATTTTATGATTAGAAGGCTTTTTTGTTCACATTATAATCTCATGTCGGTTATAATATCTTCCGTATGTACCGGGTGAACACCTTTTTCAGCAAAAAGTTTTGCTATTTTAAGTGCTTTTTCTTCTTCCGAATTCCCGATTAAAACTTTTTCTGAAAAAATTCCGCCTTCAACGAAGGATTCGATATAAAAAGAACCGTCTTTTTCACAAACGCAGTATTTTATGTCAAATTTTCTGTCAGGTTCTGATTTTGCCACAAAAAAAGCTTTGTATTTCATCTTTTTTACCTCCTCGGGGATAATTCCCCGATTTGATTATATGCCTATGTTAAGAGATAAATCTACCGGTAAAAACTGACTATTATAAAAAAGAATAAAAGCGTGCCTAATGGCACGCTTTTTTGGTCTTATCTTATTTTTCGTCCTTCGAGGTAATAGCGTTTTTCAAACGGATGTCCCATTGCGAAGCTTTTTCTTACAAAAACGGTGTTGTTTTTTATTACTTCAAAAACGCTGTCCCGGTCAAATTCACGATAGCAGAATGCTATGCAGCCGGGCTTTTTGCCAAGTTCTTCGCATGTATCGGCATCATGGACATATTCGATAAAGGCTTCCGGATGGCTTTCAAGCCAGCGGTCCAGAATCGGCTGTAATTCCTGCAGAGAAGGAAGAGAGGAAAGTTCAATTCCCATTTCCGAAAGCGCTTTTTCGGGGTCTGAAACGCCGGAAAGAAGGCGGTTCATACATTCGTAAGGCATTGCAGGATCATAAAGATTTATGATTTCGGCAAGAAAGAAGCGTGCGGGGTGGTTTTCCTGTTCCTCCGGAGAAAGATTTTTCTTCAGTTCTTCCCAATAACATTTTGCAGTTGCCACAGAATGATTTCCGTCGCCTATAGCAAAACTGAAAGTGCTTCCGTTTTCGTAATAAAGTTCCTCAAGAATATTTGCGGTTTTCTGATAAAGTTCCTCATCCTCAATTTTTGTTCCTCTGATATGTCCGCCGTTTTCCATAAGTTCAAAGTCATAAATTTTGGGAAATCCGGAACATTCTTTTCGGAGCATAGTCATAAATTTATCCTGCTTATCAACAATAAGCATAAGAACATGGGGAAGTTCGATAGGCGCCTGTTTTCGGATTTCAACTCTTGGTGCAACCCTTGTTATATCGGTACGTTCTGTGACTTTTATAAGGTTATCCGATCCGGGGTTATAATCGTACTGTTCAAGGTCAAAAGCCGCAATAAGGCCGAATCTTGTGCCGTCAGGGGTATCCCGCTCGGTAAAAATAAAACCTTCTCCGATTTCCTCAAGAATTCCGTCGGAAAGATATTTTTCCATAAAATCAGCACGTTTTTTATAATCTCTGTCGCCGGAAAGAAGCCATGCTTCCGGAAGGGTCATATGCAAAGCTGAAGGAGCGTTGCCGACATAATTTTTTACTCTTTCCCAATATTCCGGCTGTGCGGCATACTGGTCACAGGCAAGTACAGCATATTTTGAATAGTCTGTTCCGCTTTTTGGCAAAAGTATATTCGGGATTTTTATCCCAAAGTTTTCAAATTTTTTCAAATAGTCCATAAGGAACCTCCTGAAAAAAGAAGGCGGAACCGAAGTTCCGCCAAAATTTTAAAATATCAAAGGACACGGACGCGGAGAACGCCATCGATAGCTTTAAGCTGCTCAACAAGCTCGTCAGTAACGTCTTCATCAAAGTCGAGAATAGTGTATGCAACACTGTCGCGGGATTTGTTGACAAGGTTTTCGATGTTAAGTCCTGCGGCGGCAACTTTTTCGGTGATGGTTCCGAGCATACCGGGCTTATTGTGATTGATTAGGGTGATTCTTGCGCCTGCTGCTCTTGGGAAAGAAACTGCAGGAAGATTTACGGAGTTTACGATGTTTCCGTTTTCAAGATAATCAATGATCTGTTTTGCAGCCATTTTTGCGCAGTTTTCATCAGCTTCGGGAGTACCCGCTCCAAGATGGGGAGTTGCAAAAACGTTTTTAAGTTCAAGCTGTTCAGCGGTGGGGAAGTCGGTGGCGTATGCTTTTACTTTGCCGCCTTTAAGAGCTTCAACAACGGCTTCATTGTTGATAACGGGGCCTCTGGCATAGTTGATGAGGTAAGTTCCGGGTTTCATCATATCAAACTGTGCTTTGCCGATGTAATCTCTGGTTTCGTCGGTAAGCGGAACGTGGATAGTGATATAGTCGCAGGTTTTATAAATTTCATCAACGTCGTTGGTGAAATTGAGATATGCGCGAAGTTCTTTCTTTCTTGCGGGAAGAAGATAAGGGTCGTAACCGAGAACATCCATTCCAAGGTCACTGCAGGCTTTCGCCATTCGGGAACCGATGGAACCTACACCGATAATTCCGATTTTTTTGCCCATTATTTCAGGTCCGCGGAAAGCTTCTTTTCCTTTTTCAACTTCTTTTCCGGGTTCGGTTGTGTTAAGGCCTTTTACCCATGCGGCTGCGGCTTCAACGTTTCTGGAAATCATAACAATTGCAGCAATGGTAAGTTCCTTGACGGCGTTTGCGTTTCCGCCGGGGGTGTTGAAAACGACAACACCTTCTTCGGTAAGACGGTCAACGGGAATTGTGTTAACACCGGCACCTACTCGGACAATGGCTTTAAGATTTTTGCCCATATCAACGTTGTGAAGAGGGGCGGAATGTACCATAATGGCATCCGGATTATCAAGAACATCGGTGATAACATATTTTTCCTTGCTGTACATATCAAGGCCTGCCTGGCCAATTTTGTTATAAGTATTAATGGTAAACATAGAACTTTCTCCTTAAAGATTATTCCCTGTATCCCTTTTCAAAATCAATCATGCACTGTGCAAGACATTCTACTCCTTCAATGGGCATTCCGTTATATATGGAAGCCCTTATTCCGCCAACGGAACGGTAACCCGCAAGGCTTATCATTCCGCGTTTTTTTGCCATTTCGAGGAATGCTGCTGTGCTCTCGTCATCGGGAAGGGTAAATGTTACGTTCATAATGGAACGGCAGTCTTTTTCGGCAATTCCTTTGTAAAGTTTGGAACTGTCGATAACATCATAAAGAATTTGCGATTTTTTGGTATTGATTTTTTCAAGTTCGGAAACACCGCCCTGTTCCTCAACCCATTTATAAACAAGTCCGCACATATAAATTGCAAAGGTTGGGGGGGTGTTGAGCATGGAATCTGTTTTTTCCATTTCTTCATAACGGAGAAGGGAAGGAACAACTGGATCAATATCCGGAAGAATGCTTCCTTTTTTGAAAATTGCAACAGCAACTCCGGCAGGTCCCATATTTTTCTGTGCACCGGCATAAACAAGGCTGTAATCTTTTACATTGATTTCTGTTCCAAGTATGCCGGAAGTCCAGTCGCCGATAAGGGGAGTTTCTCCGTGTTCGGGAAGTTTGCGGTACATGGTTCCGCTTGTGGTGTTGTTTCCGGTTATATGAAGATATGCGGTTCCGGGAAGAATCATGTCGTTTGTAATTTCCGGAACACTTGTTTTTGTATCAACGATTTTATAAGCGTCGCACCATCGGGAAGCTTCTTCAAATGCTTTTTGAGAAAAAACGCCGTTTACTGCGTGTGCGGCTTTTTGTCCCTGACGTGCATAGTTCATTGCAGCCATGGAAAACTGCATTGTTGCTCCGCCCTGACAGAAGACAACCGCATAATCATCGGGAATGTTCATGATGCGGCGAAGGGTTGCTTCGGTTTCTTCGATTATTTCTTCGTAGGGTCGAGATCGATGACTCATTTCCATAACACTGCAGCCTGCACCGGGATAGCAAAGAAGATCACGCTGTGCCTGTTCAAGAACAGAAAGCGGAAGAGCCGCCGGGCCTGCTGAAAAGTTGAATAATCTTTCCATAAGCTTTTTTTACACCTCCGAAAAAATAATAATTGCCTTAATAATAGTACTTTTTATATTATTTTCAAGCATAATATACAATTTTTGTAGGAAATACTGAAAAACAGGGGAATATTTATACACATTTACAGCGCTTTTATAGTGTTTTGTGAGAATACATCTGTTTTTGGCACAAAAACGATATTGAGAAAACAAAAGATTTGTGGTAAAATAATTTAAACGAAAGGAGCTGATAAAAATGCCGAAGAAAAATTCAAGAAATACAAAAAGCAAAATTGTCGATGCGGCATGGCGCCTTTTTTATGAACAGGGTTATGACGATACCACAGTCGAGGATATAATCGAAGAATCCGGCACTTCAAAAGGTTCTTTTTATCATTATTTTGCAGGAAAAGACGCTCTTCTGAGTTCACTTTCAATTTTGTTCGATGAAAAATATGAAGAAATCGAAGAAAAAATCGATCCTGAAATGGGTTCTTTTGAAAAACTTATGTATTATAACGAACAGCTTTTCGGAATGATCGAGAACCGGATCTCGATCGACCTTCTCGCAAGGCTCTATTCTTCACAGCTTATTACAAAAAGCGAAAAACATCTTCTTGACCGCAACAGAACTTATTATAAACTTCTTCGCCTTACGATTAAAAAAGGACAGGAAAAAGGCGAGCTGCGTGACGATGTCACAACCGGAGAAATTGTAAAAGCCTATGCTCTTTGTGAAAGGGCACTTCTTTATGACTGGTGCATCTGTAACGGCGAATATGCTCTTCGCGAATATTCAAAACGCATGATGCCCATATTTATGAGCGAATTCAGAAAGAAATGATTAAAAATCCGCAGATTTTCTGCGGATTTTTAATATCCATGCAACAAAAACGGGATTTTTTGACACTATATAAGTGGAGGTGATTTTATGAAAAAAATCTTTATTATTTCAGTGCTGATTTTAATTTTCTGCTCCTGCGGGAACAATATGCAAAGTGAAGATTTTCAAAAAGAGCCTGAACAAAATTCTTCAGGAGAATCCGGCGAAATCAATTCCGAAACCGAAGAGGATGTGCCGTATGTCAACGGCTGGACACCGGATTTTAAACCTTCGGATTTTGAAACCGACGAGGAATATTATGAGGATTTTCTTGATGAATTTGTAAATCATCTTGAACCACTTGAATATTTTGAAACAGAGAAAGAATATCCGGAGGTTATCCTTGAAATTTTCGATTTGATGATGGAGCAGGAAGCCTCGGAGATTATGAAATGCGAAGAGCTTGTTTCGATCGATGTTCTGGGCGATGAAAAGGAATTTTATGTTACATATAAATATATTTCAAAAGAAGGATACGAAGAATTCAGAAGCGTAAGAGTTCGCAAAACGGAAGACGGAAAATATGGGTTGTTAGGCCGTGGAGGAGGTCCTTTGGGATACGGACTTGAAAAATCGGAACTTACGCTTGAAGATATATTATAAACAGTGATAAAGCAAACCCACCAAAAACACCACCGATATTTTGTAACTAATGTAAAAACCTGCGGAATCCCGCAGGTTTTTATTTTTGCCAAATTGCCAGTTTACATCTTGACAAATTTCAGTTATTATATATAATAGAGAAATTCTGACAGGAGTGTTTTTTAATATATGGATAAAAAGGTTAAAAGAATCGGTATTCTTACTTCCGGCGGTGATGCACCGGGTATGAACGCGGTAATCCGTTCCGTTGTAAGAACTGCCGCAAGTAAAGGAATCGAATGTGTTGGTATCAGAAGAGGTTATAACGGCCTTATCACCGGCGATATCATTCGTCTTGATTCCGACAGTGTTTCAAGAATAATCAACAAAGGCGGTACTATGCTTTATACCGCAAGAAGCGAAGAATTCATGACAGAAATAGGTCAGAACAAAGCGGCAGCAACCTGCAAGCAGTTTGGTCTTGATGGAATTATCGCTGTTGGCGGCGACGGAACCTTCCGCGGACTCTATGCTCTTTCCAAACACGGCGTATCCGTTGTAGGTATTCCCGCAACAATTGATAACGATATCAGCTGTACTGATTATTGCCTTGGTTATGACACCGCAGCAAACACCGCGGTTGAAGCAATCGACCGTCTTCGCGATACCATGCAGTCACATGACCGCTGCTCTGTTGTTGAAGTTATGGGTCACAGAGCAGGTCACCTTGCTCTTTACGTTGGTCTTGCAACTTCCGCAACAGCTGTTCTTGTTCCGGAAAAGGAATTTGATTTCGAAAACGATATTGTCGAAAATATAAGAAAAGCAAGACTTAACGGAAAAACCCATTTTATGATAATAATGGCAGAAGGCGTTGGAAAAGCAACAAAAATGGGTGAACGTATCGCAGAAGAACTTGCCCTTGACACAAGAGTCACTATTCTCGGACACATTCAGCGCGGAGGAAGCCCTTCTGCGCGTGACCGTGTAACCGCTGCATCCATGGGTTATGAAGCAGTAAAAGCTCTTTCCGAAGGAAAGACCAACCGCGTAATCCGTTCCGTTTCCGGTAAATTCGAAGATATCGATATCATCGAAGCTCTTAATATGAAAAAAGGTCTTGATGAAGAACAGTATGAAGTTCTTGAAGCAATGACAGGTATTTATCACTAAATAAAAAAGCAGCCGAAAGGCTGCTTTTTTTATTTGATATAATGAACTTTTTTCTCGTTGAATTGGTCGCGGGCGGTGTGTTCTTCTGCCGGGTGGCCAATGTGGATTATGTTGAGCGGAATGAATTTTTCAGGAAGAGAAAGAGCTTCGCGCACGTTTTTTTCAGCGGTTTTCATCGGGTGAACGCCGCACCAGACAGCGCCAAGTCCAAGATCGGTCGCACGAAGAAGAATATTTTCCGTTGCGGCGCTGCAATCCTGAATCCAAAAAGAAGAAAAACTTAAAGGAAGCGCTTTTGAAAGATTTCCGCAAACTACTATTGCAAGAGGAGCGGTTATTTTTGAAAATCTTGCCGCTTTGCGGAGTTTTTCAAGAATTTCCGGATTGGTTATAACAAAAAACTCCCATGGGGTTTTGTTGCAGGCGGAAGGTCCGCTCATTCCGGCATGAAGAAGTTCTTCGATATCTTTTTCAGAAACAGCTTTGCCGGTAAATTTTCTTATGCTTCTTCTTTTTAAAAGGACTTCATTAAGCTCCATTTATAACACACCTTTAATAATAAATTTTTCTGAGCATATATTTTCCCGTAACGGGATCTTTGTTCTCATAATCAGCAAAAACAGCCGCTTTTTCGCTTTCCAAAAGTGCGAAACCGCGTTTTATTCCGGATTTCCTGCGATTTTCTTCTTCGGATTCTATTGCAAGGCGGATCTTCTTGATTTCGGGATTTTTCACCTTGAGCACTTCCGGAAGTTTTCCGGAAGAATTTGAGCACAGACGGTCGCAGATCATTTTATCTTTGAGCACCGATGGTTCGATGCCTTCGAGATTTGAAAGGAATTCGTATGCCATTGCGGTGTAATCATCAAGAGAAACAAGAGGTTTTGAATGTTCCGCGGCATAGCAGCCGAAAATTCTGAAAAATTCGAAAGGGGAAAGACCGGTTTTTTCAAGAATGTAGTCAACGGTTCCGATAAATCTTCCGCTGTTGCAAAGGCGCTCAAGCGCATCTTCAACATTATGAAGAATTGCAAGGTCATTTTCATCAGTCCATTGAGTGGAAATAACTTCGTAAGGAGGCTCTTTTGAAAATTCGCAAGGATATTTTTCAAAGTTTTCTCTCATTTCCGCACCATGGAGGAGTTTTAAGAATCCGAGTTGGAGCATATTTGAGCGAAGTGAGTATCCTATATCAAAACTGTGCTCAAAACTTTTTAAATCCTCAAACGGAAGTCCGGCAATAAGATCGATATGAATGTGAAGGTTGCCGGGAGCAAGCAGTTTTTTTATGTTTTCGATGAGTTTTGCCGTGTTGGTTTTGCGGTTTATATAAGCAAGGGTTTTTTCATTGAAACTTTGCATTCCGATTTCAAGCTGGATAGAACCTTTTGGTGCGGAATTTAAAATTTCTATGGATTCTTCATCAAGAATATCTCCGGCAATTTCGAAATGGAAGCATACGTTTTCGGGGATCCCTTTTCCGTGCTCATCGATAACGAATTTCCAGAGTTCTTTTGCACGCGCTTTGTTTGCGTTGAAAGTTCTGGCAACAAGTTTAACGGTTTGGGTGCCGCTTTTTGCAAGAAGAAGCATTTCACTTTTTGCTCTTTCAATATTAAAAAAACGAACTCCGCCGCATCTTCCGGAAAGGCAGAAAGCGCAGGAATAGGGACAGCCGCGGCTTGTTTCAAGATACGCGATTCTTCCGTGAAGATTTTCAAAAAACTCGTCGCAGTAAGGGGAAGGCGGTTCTCCTTCCGCAATATAAGGTTCGGTTATAATGATTTCATCGCCGTTTCGGAAACAAATTCCCGAAATATCAGGGCTTTTTCCGTTTGCAACTGCGTCACAAAGAGCGGCAAAAGGATATTCGCCTTCGCCGGAAACAATAAAATCGCACCAAAAGTGATCGGAAAGAATCTCTTTCGGATTATATGAAACTTCCGGTCCGCCAAGAACGATCGTACTTTCGGGAAGAGCTTCCCTGAGCATTTTTCCGAGAACAAAAACGGAATTTATGTTCCATATATAGCAGGAAAGTCCTATTATATCGGGCTTTTCAAAGGCAATACGTTCAAAAACTTTTTCGATAGGTTCATTTATTGTTCCCTCAACAACCTTGCAAAAATGTTTCTCTTGGGAGAAAGTTTTTATACCGGAATAAAGGCACCAGGGGGAAAGGGGAGAATGAACATATTTTGAAGCAAGAGAGCAAATTACAATTTTGTTTATTTTATCCGTTTTTGTGTCCTTCTTTCAAATAATACTTGAAAATACAGCAGATTGTGCTAAAATAAATTGAACTTATTATATTATAACAAATTAACACAGAAAGTAAAGAACAGAGGTGCCGGATTTGATTCGTATATATTTTTGCGATATGAATAATTTCGGACACCTTTTTGAGGAATGTGTTTCTCTTCTTCCGGAAAAAAGAAGGCAAAAAGCCGAAAAAATCATTAATAAGAACGAAGCGCTTCTTTCGGCAACAGCGGGACTTATGATGAGAGAGATCCTTGGAGTTACGAAAGACGATGCTTTGAAATATAACGAGCACGGGAAACCTTATCTTGAGCATGGACCTTTTTTCAGCATTTCCCACAGCAGAAGATATTCTGTTCTTGCTGTTTCCGAAAATGAAGTAGGTATTGATATTGAGATGCACGAAAACATAAATCAAAGGCTTATTGAAAGATGTTTTACCGAGGAAGAACAAACTTTTGCAAAATTGAGCAGAGAAAATTTCCTGAAAATATGGACAGCCAAGGAAGCTGTGCTCAAATTTTCAGGAACAGGTTTTTCATATTCACCAAAGAATTTTTCCGTTCTTCCGTTTTCGGAAGAACACGAAATAATGGGAGAAAAACTGAAACTTTTCTGTTCCGAAATAAACGGAACAGTTTTCACTGTGGCATTTTGCGGTGATGAAGAATTTGAAATTACGGAATTCCAACCGGAAGACCTTATATATTGAGAGGCTTTTTATGAAAACAGAAAGAAATTTTCCAAAGGCGATAATTACAAAAAAAGGTGAAAACTGGGTCGGCGGAGGTCACCCCTGGATCTATGATGCGGAGGTGCTTTCGGTCGATGGAGAATATGAAAACGGTTCCCTTGTGGATGCGGTTTCCGAAAAAGGAAAATATATCGGAACAGGATTTATCAGCACAGAAAGCAAGATAAGAATTCGTCTTGTTTCAAAAAATGCGAATGATAAATTTGACCGTGAATTCTGGAAAAGAAGAGTAAAATATGCCTGGGATTACAGAAAAACCGTAATGGGCGATGATATCGGTTGCTGTCGCCTTATTTTCGGCGAAGCAGACCAGTTTCCGGGTCTGACAGTTGATAAATTCGGAGATATCCTTGTTACTCAGTGCCTTTCAGTAGGAATGGAAAAGGTGAAAAATATTGTTTTCCCCCTTCTTTATGAAGTTCTTTCCGAAGACGGGCATGCTGTTCGAGGAATTTACGAGCGTAACGACGTTGCGATACGCAAACTTGAAGGAATGGAAGAAAACAAAGGTTGGTTTAATCTTCCGGGCGTTCCGTTTCCGGATTCCACCGAAACGGAAATTATCGAAAACGGAATTAAATACAGTGTCGATTTTGAAAACGGACAGAAAACCGGATTTTTTCTCGACCAGAAATATAACCGTCTTGCGGTTTCGAAAATTGCAAAAGGCAAAAGAGTTCTGGACTGTTTTACACACACCGGTTCCTTTGCTCTCAACGCCGCAAAAGGCGGCGCAAGCCATGTTTGCGCTGTGGATATATCCGAATCTGCTATCGAAATGGCAAAGCGCAACGCACAGCAAAACGGACTTTCTGATACGATGGAATTCAGGGTTGCCGACGTTTTTGATTTGCTGACAAACCTTGACAACAAAGCGGAAAAATTCGATTTTATAATCCTTGATCCGCCCGCATTCACAAAATCCAGAAAAACAGTCGACAGTGCTTTCAAAGGATATAAAGATATCAACTTCCGCGCAATGAAACTTCTTCCGAGGGGCGGATATTTTGCAACCGCTTCCTGTTCGCATTTTATGCCGGACGAGCTTTTTGTAAAAATGCTCCACAGCGCGGCAAAAGATGCAGGAGTTGAACTTCGCCAGATTGAAGCAAGACAGCAATCTCCGGATCATCCGATTCTTTGGAACGTTCCGGAAACGGATTATCTTAAATTTTATATTTTCCAGGTCATTTGACCACTAAGGAGACAGATATGAATACAGATAAACCTGTAATTAAGTTTCTTAAAGAATACGGACTTCTCACCCTTGCGTCTGTTCTGATCATTGTAAGTACATGGCTTTTTAAATATCCGAATAACTTTGCCTTTGGCGGAGTAAACGGTCTTTCGATTTTGCTCAGCAAAATTATCGATGTTTCCGCAAGTACTCTTAACCTTGTGATGAACATAGTTCTTCTCGTTGTCGGTTTCATATCTCTTGGAAAGGTATTCGCGGGAAAAACTCTTTATGTAACCCTTCTTTCAACTGTCGGTCTTTCGCTGCTTGATATGGTATGCCCGATAACCGAACCGATTACTAATGAACCGGTTATCGAACTTCTTTTTGCCGTTGCGATTCCGGCGGTTGCTTCCGCAATTCTTTTCAATATGGATGCTTCCAGCGGCGGTACCGATATTGTTGCGATGCTTCTTAAAAAATATACAACTATGGAAATCGGAACAGCGATTTTTGTGGTTGACCTTTTGATTACTTTAAGTGCGTTCTTTATTTTTGATTTTGAAACCGGTCTTTATTCTCTTACCGGTCTTTTTGCAAAGACCCTTATCATGGACGGCGCAATCGAAAATATGAACCTTTGCAAATATTTTACCATTATTACGACAAACCCGAAGCCCATTTGCGATTTTATCCATAACGAACTTCACAGAAGCGCGACTATTTATAAAGCGGAGGGAGCTTATTCCCACACCGAAAAAAACATCGTTCTTGTTGTCCTTAAAAGAAGCCAGGCTGTGCGTCTTCGTCGCTTTATAAAGGACGTTGAACCTACCGCATTCATGATGATTACAAACAGCAGTGAAATCATCGGTAAGGGCTTCCGCGGATTTAACTGAAAGGCAGAAAAATTTGAAAAAACTTCTGAAAAAATATTTCTATCTTGTTTATATATTGACAGGCGCATTTATCCTTGCGTTCGGAATGTATAACGTTCATTCAAGAACCATTATTACCGAGGGCGGAATCTGGGGAATCGAACTTCTTCTTTTCAACTGGTTCAATCTTTCTCCGGCGGTTACGGCACCGTTTCTTGACGGAACTTGCTACCTTATGGGCATTGTTTTCCTCGGAAAAGATTTTATTATCAAATCTTTTGTGGGAACTCTTGGGTATTCGGCATTTTACGCAATGCTGGAACAATTTCCGCCTCTTTTACCGGAACTGGATTCGGTTCCGTTGGTTGCGGCAATATTAGGAGCAATTTTTGTTGGTATAGGTGCAGGAATTGTTGTTCGCCAAGGCGGAGCATGCGCAGGAGATGATGCTCTTGCTTTGGTAATTTCAAAAAAACTGCATATTAAAATATCAAAAGCCTATCTTTTTACCGATATGACGGTTCTGCTTCTTTCTCTTACTTATATTCCGTTCCGACAGATTGCATATTCTCTTATAACCGTGCTTCTTTCCGGATGGATTATCGAAAAAGTGCAGAACTGGAAGAAAAAAGATGTTGTTGGTGCGGTTTTGTCATAAGATATGTGATATAATAGATTTGTAACAAAAGAAAGGAGTGCTATTATGGAAGGAAGAACAAAGGAAAAACTTCTTTTTATTCTTGAAAGACTTCGTAAAACGGACGAGCAGCACCCCGTTAATACAAACGAACTTATTGCGTATCTTGGAGAAAAAGGGGTTACTGCCGAAAGAAAATCCGTTGCAAGGGATATTGCGGCACTTCGTGAAGCGGGATATTCCATAATACTCTGCGATGAACTCAAGCGCGGATATTATATGACCGACCAGCTTTTTGAAGATTATGAACTCAAGATAATCGCAGATGCTGTTTCCGGCGCGAAGTTTATAACTTATGACGATTCAATTTCAATAATCGACAAGCTTTGCGAAATGGCAAGCCCCACAGGCGAAGAAATAATCAAAGAGCATACCTTTGTTGATGAAAAAATAAAATCCAAAAACAAAAAGGTACGTTTCAATATCGACAGGGTAATAACCGCAATAAAAACCGGAAAGCGTATAACTTTCCAGTATTTTGAGTTTGCACCGGACGGAAAGATGCAGCTTAAACGTGACGGCCATGTCTATGAAATTTCGCCTTATTATCTTTGCTGGGATGATGACAGTTATTTCCTTATAGGAAACAGTAAAAGCCATGATCACCTTATACATTTCCATGTGGAGATGATGACCAATGTGGAAATTACAAGAACTCCCATTCGTCCGAAAAATGAAATTGAAGAATTCGGCGGAAGTTTTTCAATAGGAGATTACCTCCGAAGAAGCGTCAATATGTATGGCGGCGAGTCTGTAAGACTTGTTATTGAATGCAGCGAAAGAATCGCGAAGGATGTCAGAACCGAATTCGGTGAAGAAATAAGAACATTCCCCATTGGAGAAAACCGTTTCCGCACAGATGTTTATGCCGCGGAAGGGGAAGGCCTTATCCGCTGGCTTATGCAGTTTTCTGCGGAAGATTTAAAAGTTGTTTCTCCGGAAAACATAAAAGATGAGATCAGAAAAAGAGCAAAAGAACTTTATAATCTCTATGAATAAAAAAAGCGAAGGCATTGCCTTCGCTTTTTTGTTATATTGCCGGATTACCAAGTCCGAAACTTATTGAAAGTGCTTCGTCGATTTTGTTCATGGCACCATCATCAAGATGTCCCATGTGCTCTTTAAGCCGCTGTTTGTCGATTGTTCGGATCTGTTCAAGAAGAACAATGGAATCTTTTGCGAGTCCGCAATTTTGTGAAGAAACGGAAATATGAGTTGGGAGTTTTGTTTTATCTTTCTGGCTTGTTATCGCCGCGGCAATAACTGTCGGGCTGAATTTGTTTCCCACATCATTCTGAACAATAAGTACCGGACGTATTCCGCCCTGTTCAGAACCGACAACAGGGCTAAGGTCGGCGTAGTAGATATCTCCTCGTTTAACGGTCATTTTTATCACTCCGTAATTTTGTTGCGAAGATATTATTGCCACGAAAAATGTTTGCTAAACATATTCGTGTTCTATACTATTGATAAATTTGCTCCTTCGTGATAATATAATAAAGTTAAGGAATATATTTTATTTTTTAAGGCAGAAAGGAAGTTTCAATGCCCGAAATAAATTTTATTGAAAAAGTGCGCGAAATACTTTCAAAAAGAGAAGGGGAACACCGCGCATATGTTCATACATACGGATGTCAGCAGAACTTTTCCGACGGAGAAAAGCTTGAAGGACTTCTTGAACAGATGGGATATACCATAACGGATTCTTCCGACGGAGCTGAGTTTGTTATTTTCAACACCTGCGCAATAAGAGAAAACGCAGAAAAACGCGTTTTCGGAAATGTGGGTATCCTTAAAAAAGCTCACGAAGAAAATCATGACATGATTATCGCAGTTTGCGGATGCATGGTACAGCAGGAACATATAGCAAAAAAATTCCGTCAAAGTTATCCTTTTGTTGATATCGTTTTTGGAACCCACGCTGCTCCAAGACTTCCGGAACTTATTTATAAACATGTTACGGCAAAAAAACGTCAGTTCGATATTGGTGAAGGCGAAGGCTGCATGGCGGAATATCTTCCGGTACACCGTGATGACGATATGAAAGCAAATCTGCCGATAATGCATGGTTGTGACAACTTCTGCACATACTGTGTAGTGCCGCTTGTACGCGGAAGAGAAAAAAGCAGAGAGCCGGAAAATATTCTTGCGGAAGCAAGAGAAATTGTCGCAGCAGGCTATAAAGAGATAACTCTTTTGGGTCAGAACGTAAACTCCTACGGAAAAGGTCTTGTAAAGGGAATTACCTTTGCAGAACTTCTTCGTGAAGTTAACGCAATTCCGGGAGATTTCAGAATAAAATTCATGACTTCGCATCCGAAGGACTGCACAAAAGAGCTTCTTGAAGCAATTCGCGATTGTGAAAAAGTCTGCAACTATATCCATCTTCCGGTCCAGAGCGGATCGGATGATGTTCTTCGCCGAATGAACAGAAGATATACTGCGGAACATTATATGGAACTTGTTGATATGGCAAGGGAAATTATTCCTGATGTCACAATAACGAGCGACCTTATAGTTGGTTTTCCCGGAGAAACGGAAGAAGATTTTGAAGCGACTATGGAGCTTTCGAGAAAAGCAAGATGGAGCATGACCTATAGTTTCATCTATTCAAAACGCGAAGGAACAAAAGCCGCGGTTATGGAAAATCAGATTCCGCATGATGTTTCCTCGAACCGTTTCCAGCGCCTTCTTGATCTTCAGACAGAAATAAGCCACGAAGTAAATGCTTCTTTTGTTGGAAAAACCACAACGGTTCTTTTCGATGACGAAGTTGACGTCGGAGAAGATTATATCAGCGGAAGAAGTTACGAAAACCTTGTTGTAAGAGCACCGAGAACCGATGTTAAAAAAGGTTTTGCAAAAGTATATTTGAAAGAGTCCTTAGGTTGGGCACTTGATGGAGAAATTATTAAAACGGAGGAATAATAAATGACTGTAATCGAAATGGCAAGAGAACTCGGCAAAAAAATCCAGCAGGAGGAAAGCTATATCCTTCTTAACACCGCACAGCAGGCTGTTGAAGAGGATGAGGAACTTCAGGAAAAAATCGCCGAATTCAATATGAAGAGATATGAGCTTACTCAGGAGATTACCAAAGCAGACCGTGACGACAAAAAAATCGAGGAACTCGATAAAGTTGTTCACGAACTTTATGACGTTGCAACCAACCATGAAAAAATGGTTGCATATAACAATGCGCAGGACGAATTCAACGAAATGTTTGAATATGTACTTCATATTATCCAGATGTCTGCAACAGGCGACGACCCCGACACCATCGCAAGACCCGAACAGGGCGGATGCTCCGGCGATTGCGGTTCCTGCGGCGGTTGCGGCTGATTGAAATAAAAGGAGGAAACAACAATGGATAAACAGGCCATAGCAAAATATCTTGACCACACCCTTCTTAAAGCTGATGCAACTTATGAACAGCTCAAAGCTGTTTGCGACGAAGTAAAAAAATACGGAGTTGCCGCAGTATGCGTAAACTCCGTAAACGTCGATTTTGTACATAAAGAACTCAAAGGTTCCGGAATCAAAACCTGCTCTGTTGTAGGTTTCCCTCTCGGTGCAATGGCTTCCGCAGCAAAAGCTTATGAGGCTGCTTGTGCAATCGAAGACGGCGCAGAAGAGATCGATATGGTAATCGATATCACCTCTGCAAAAGAAGGCGACTGGCGCTCTGTAGAAGAGGATATCGCAACCGTTCAGAGCGCTTGCCACGGAAAAGCTATTCTTAAAGTTATCATCGAAACCTGCCTTCTTACCAACGAAGAAAAAGTTGAAGCATGCCTTGCCGCAAAACGCGCAGGTGCAGAATATGTCAAAACTTCCACCGGTTTTTCCACCGGCGGCGCAACTGTTGAAGATATCC
>JAZTXW010000009.1:0-5720 GCA_045636625.1 Oscillospiraceae bacterium | reverse complement strand
CCTCCTTCCGAATCATTTTACCCAAGCTTCGGGAGCCTGAGCCTGATGTTTGTGGTTTGCGCCAACATAGATGTGGCAACGGGTAAGGCTTTTTGCGCCAACGCTGTTGTGGGGAAGCATGCCTTTAACAGCAAGTTTCATTGCAAAAGCGGGGTTTTTAGCCATAAGGGTTTTGTAGTTAACTTCTTTGAGGTGACCTACATAACCGGTGTGGTGATAATATTTTTTCTGGATGAGTTTGTTACCGGTGAGAACTGCTTTTTCAGCGTTGATGATTACAACGTAATCGCCGCAGTCAGCATGGGGAGCAAAATCAACTTTATGTTTGCCGCGAAGAAGAACAGCAGCCTGTGCAGCAACACGGCCGAGAGCTTTTCCTTCTGCGTCAAGAACATACCATTTACGCTCGATAGTAGAAGCGTTAGGCATAGTAGTGGACATAGCGTTTACCTCCGTTTAAATTTCCTTATAATATTACTTTCGTTCAAAATCGACAGTCATTATTATAATTAAACTTCGGTCCTTTGTCAACAACTTTTTCAAAAAAATTCAATTTACAAATTGATTGCTTCGTTTTTCTTTGTTTTTCTCTTGTTTTCTTCGTTTTTCTAACTTTCGATTTTTAAAAATATGCTTTTTGTGACGTTCAAAAAAGGCTTTATCTATGCGGTTTTATGCTTTATCATACAAAAAACACCCGTTTTAAAAAACGGGTGTTTTCTTCTTTATTCTTCTTTATATTCAGCGACATCTTCAAGCCCACAGCCAATGATTTTACAAAGCTGATTTAATGTATAAGTACTGACATTTCCGTTTTTTCTAAGGCGGTCAAGTTGTCCGGTACTTATGCCATAATTTTTTATAAGCGAATATTGGGAGATGCCTTTTTCTTTAAGAGTGCCCCAAAGTTTATCAAAAACAATCATTGAAAAGAATTCCTTTCATATCTTCAATTCAATGATAAAGTATTGCCGAAATATTGACTATTGCCCATATAAGGGCTATAATTTAATAAACTTTACAAGGGAGATATTTATTATGAAAAATTTACTCGGTGTTACAATGATTGTTTTGGGAACATTAGGTAGTCTTTTTTGTATTCTTAAAATAAGTGCTGGCGTGGGATATACATACTTTTTCCCATTAGAGCCTTATGAAATTTTTATCTACATGATTCTCATTACATCTGTTTTACTCCTCATCTTCGGAATAACAATTATTCTGCCGCTCAAAAGGGATAAATGAAATACTCAACAAACAAAAAGAGGAAAATCTGAAATGAAAAAGTTAATTATATTATGTATTCTAATTTGTGTATTTATTTTAAGTTCGTGCGATTCCGTAGCTTATATGATTTTTGAGGAATTGAAAAATGTCAAAAACGAAATAAATGTTACTGAAGAAAAAAACAAAGGTTTGTCATATTCCGAAGCAAAAGATCAAGGCGGATTTTTTGTAATGAAAAGTGAAAACAGCTTTGTGCCATTGCAGGAAGATATGCTGTTTTTTAATCCACATCCCGCTACATATAATGATAATATATTTTTTACAGATGTGGAAAATGAAAAAATTCCCAAGGTTGAAGAATCACAAAAAATTGTATTGTTTTCCAACAAGTCAATTAAAGAGGAATATTGGTTTGTTTCGGTCGAAGATGAAGGATATACAATTCCTTTTGAGTTTTTTCTCCGTTCCGGCGAGGTTTATATAAAAGATTTGGAATTTAAACAAAATAGTAATTATGATGATTATCAAGTTAAAAATATACGCCTTGGATATACCGGATACACAAATAAAAGGTTTGAAAGACCAATTGATGTAATTAATAATAAAACAGCGGAAGAAAGCTATAATTCTGATATAGTTTTCCCAAGCATTGTCTGCCCAAATGCAAAATATTGCAATGATACAAGCGTGTTTGAATGTACAGAATATATGGAAAGTGTTTCAATAGCATTTTATGCAGGAACCAACTATTGCGAAGAAACATTTTATGCCGACTTAAAATATTATGTTTTTGATGGTTGCGAAAAAACAAATATTAAAAGTATATATACTGAAAAATATTATTCCGGAACCGCAATAACTCCGGAATTTACAAAAGAAGGCTATGTTGTTCTCGATACAAGTTCCCTTCACAACGGAAAATATGTAATTGCAAACCTCAACAACAGAGTAATTTTTGAAATAAGCAGATAACTAAAAAACCCCGCTTTCACTGAAAGCGGGGTTTTTCTTAATTATTCATCTTTCGGTTCTTCGATTTTAACCTTGCGGCGCTTTTTGACAGCCTCCGTAAGAAGATATTCTATCTGGCCGTTTATGGAACGGAAATCGTCTTCCGCCCAACGTGAAACTTCTTCCCACAAAGTCGGCGAAAGCCGCAGTAAAAGCTGTTTTTTATCTTTGTCTGCCAAAAGGCTTCCGCCTCCTTTCATAAATTTTCAGAAATCAAAATCAATAGATCGAACCGGTGTTTACAATAGGCTGGGCGTCGTTGCTTCCGCAAAGAACAACAAGAAGGTTGGAAACCATCTGTGCTTTGCGCTCTTCGTCCATATCAACGACCTTATCTTCCTGAAGACGATCGAGAGCCATTTCCACCATGCCTACAGCCCCGTCAACGATGAGTTTGCGTGCGGCAATGATAGCGGAAGCCTGCTGACGCTGGAGCATTGCAGCGGCAATTTCGGGCGCATAGGCAAGGTGTGTGATTCTTGCTTCGGTAACTTCAATTCCGGCGATTTCTACTCTGCACTGGATCTCCTCTTTAAGGCGCTGTGCAACTTCAAGGCTTGAACCGCGAAGAGATTTTTCGTCGCCTTCGTCGGATTCATCATAAGGATATTCCCTTGCGATATTGCGCAAAGCGGCGTCGCACTGGGTGGAAAGGAATTCGACGTAGTTATCAACGTTGAAAACAGCTTTTGCCGGGTCGGTTACATGCCAGATAACAACAGTTCCGATGATTACCGGGTTGCCGAGCTGGTCATTAATTTTTTGTTTATCATTTGTAAGAGTGATTTCTTTAAGAGAAACTCTTTTGTTTGTGGAAATCTGAACAGTTCCGGTTGTTGCTTTTCCGGAAGCGGCTGCTTCCGCATTTGCAACAGCTGCTTTTTCAAAAGCCTTTTCTGAAGCGGGATTTATCGCGGCAGCAAATGGATTGATAAAGAAGAATCCCGGACCGTAAAGGGTTCCGTAATATTCACCGAAAAGGGTAAGGACATAAGCTTCATTCGGACGAAGAGTTCTGAGTCCGCCTAAAAGGATCGGCAATACTATGAAAGCAAGTATAGCACATACTATAAGCGGAATCAAACCAATTACGTAACTGTCAACAAGCACGCATCCAAGCACAAAACCCGCAATCGTTACAAGTTCGCCGAGAACGAGCAGAAGAAGCATTGCCATTCCGTTTTTCGGTTTAAGTTCTTTTGAATAATCATTTCTTACGTTTGCGTTCATAAAATAATCATCCTTTCTCGATGTAATATACCGTTTTCTGATATCATTCTGATATCATCTTCATATTACATTATTTTTCCGGTATTGTCAAGATTTTTTCGTGCTCGCGTAATAAAAACCGAAAACCCGTGCTCAAAAAAGTGAGCACGGGTTTTCGGCAACGGTTTATGGTGAAATTAACGGTAATTTTTCTCTGCTTTGGTCCATTTTTCAAATTCTTCTTCCGTTGCAAGAACCTTATGGGTTCCTTCAATGGTGCGAAGCTGACCGGCCATATAATCGATTCCGCTGGTGAAATAGTCATAATGCAAGGAAGTGCGGACTCTTTCAACTGCGGGGTTCGGATGTGGAATTGCGGAGATAAGGCTTCTGGTATAAGGATGTACCGGGTTTGCAAAAATCTCTTCGGTCGTACCGGTTTCAACAAGGTGTCCAAGGTGGAGAACACCGATTCTGTCGGAGATGTATTTTACCATCGAAAGGTCATGGGCGATGAAGAGATATGCCGCGCCGGTCTCCTGCTGGATGTCTCTCATAAGGTTTACAACCTGTGCCTGAATGGAAACGTCCAATGCGGAAATACATTCGTCAGCGATGATAAGCTTCGGGTTCATGATAAGTGCCCTTGCAATACCGACACGCTGGCGCTGACCGCCGGAGAACTGGTGAGGATAACGCTCTGCGTGTTCCGGAGCAAGACCTACTTTAGCAAGAATTCTTGCGATTTTTGCGTCGCGGTCCGCTTTGTCGGTATAAAGATGGTGGATATCAAGTCCCTGGCCGATAATATCCGCAACTTTCTGTCTGGGGTTGAGGCATGCCATAGGGTCCTGGAAAATCATCTGCATCTCGGTACGGAGCTTTTTCTCGTCTGCAGCGCTCATTTTTCCGGTGATATCAACTCCGTCGAAGGTGATTTTACCTGCGGTGGGGTCATAAAGACGGATTATGGAACGACCGATTGTGGTTTTACCGGAACCGGATTCACCAACAAGTCCGTAAGTTTCGCCGGGATAAATCTCGAAAGAAACGTCGTCAACTGCTTTAACGGTGAATTTTTTGCTGATGGGGAAATACTGTTTAAGGTTTTCTACTTTAAGAAGCGGAACTCTTTCTTCCATTTATTTCGCCTCCTTCAGCATACGGTCGATTCTTGCGCGAAGCTCTTTCGGCATTTCGACTTTCGGTGCGTTGTCGTCAAGAAGCCAGGTTGCGGCACAGTGAGTGTCGGAAACCCAGAACATCGGCGGTTCCGCAATTTCGTCGATTTTAAGCGCGAATTCATTACGCGGAGCGAAAGCGTCGCCTTTGATGCTGTGGAGCAGGTTGGGCGGGCTTCCGGGGATGGTATAAAGTCTTTCGTCGTGAGTTTCAAGGTCCGGAAGTGCGGAAAGAAGGCCCCAGGTATAGGGATGTTTCGGGTCATAATAGACCTCGTCAACTCTGCCTTTTTCAACAATTTTTCCGGCGTACATGATATTTACAAAGTCCGCAACCTTTGCAACAACGCCAAGGTCATGGGTGATGTAAATTACGGAAATACCGAGTTTTGCCTGAACTTCCTTGATAAGTTCAAGGATCTTTGCCTGGATAGTAACGTCAAGAGCGGTGGTCGGTTCGTCGCAGATGAGAAGATCCGGGTTGCAGGAGAGAGCTATTGCTATAACAACACGCTGTCTCATACCGCCGGAAAGCTGATGAGGATAGTTCTTCATACGTTTTTCCGGATCGGTGATTCCTACCATGTCAAGAAGCTCCACCGCACGTTTCCATGCTTCTTTTTTCGGGGTTTTGAAATGCCAGATCATGCCTTCCATAATCTGATCACCGATGGTCATGGTGGGGTTAAGGGAGGTCATAGGATCCTGGAAAACCATTGCGATTCGTTTTCCGTTGATCATCTGGCGCATCTGTTTTTTGGAAAGGGTAAGAAGGTCGATGGTTTCTTCCTCTCCGTTATCGTTTTTGAAGGTGAAGAGTGCTTTGCCTGCTTCAACTTTTCCGTTGGTATCAAGGATACCGATAGCGGTTTTAACGGTTACGGATTTACCGGAACCGGATTCGCCTACTATTGCAACGGTTTCGCCGCGTCTTACTGCAAAGTCAACATTGCGAAGAGCATGTACTTTACCCGCGGTTGTTGCGAAGGAAACGGACAGACCTTCAACTTTAAGGATAAAATCGCCTTTTTCCTGCATAAATCTGTCCCTCCTTTACATATCTTTCTGTTTCGGGTCAAGCGCATCGCGAAG
>JAZTXW010000008.1:0-2647 GCA_045636625.1 Oscillospiraceae bacterium | reverse complement strand
GGCTGATAACATCACCTATCTTTTTAAGCTTGCATTCCAGGCAAACCTCATTCTTCCCAACGTTTATCAGTGACTTGCGATTGACGGAATGACCCTTTCCGCAACTATTGAAGAAGCTATAAACGGCGAAATCGGTCCCGATCCGGAACCGGAAATCATTCCTGTTGAAAAAATTCCCGCGGCCGTAAGAAAATATATCCCCGGCGGCGAAAAATAAATTTGCCTCCCTTTCCAAAAGGGAACCCACTAAATGTAAAGAAGGTTAAACAATGGATTTATCTCTCAGATGGCTTGCGGACTATGTCGAAACCGGCGTCACCCCTAAACAGTTCTGTGACGCAATGACCATGTCCGGCTCCAAAGTCGAATGTTACAATACCGAAGCCGATTACATCTCCAACGTTGTTGTCGGTAAAATTCTTAAAATTGAAAAACACCCCGATGCAGACAAACTCCAGATCTGCCAGCTTGATATCGGCAAGGAAGAACCCATCCAGATCGTAACCGCCGCACAGAACGTTTACGAAGGAATGCTTGTTCCTGCCGCTCTTGATAACTCCACCCTTGCAGGCGGAA
Source organism: Oscillospiraceae bacterium (assembly GCA_045636625.1). GTDB lineage: Bacteria > Bacillota > Clostridia > Oscillospirales > Ruminococcaceae > UMGS1668. The sequence goes on along the minus strand of JAZTXW010000008.1, from coordinate 2,071 downwards.
TCAAAATCAAAAAAGGAAAACTCCGCGGCGTTCCCTCCAACGGAATGATGTGCTCCGTTGCAGAACTCGGCGTGACCGTCCACGATTTCCCCTATGCAATCGAAGACGGCATCATGGACATCAAAGAAGACTGCAAACCCGGCGACGACATCAGAACCGCTCTCGGCATCAACGACACCACCGTTGAATTCGAGATCACTTCCAACCGCCCGGACTGCCTTTCCGTTCTCGGTCTTGCAAGAGAAGCCGCAGCAACTTTCGGCAAAGAACTTCATATGCCCGAAGTTAAAATCGAAAACGAAACCGGCGACATCAACGAACTTCTTTCCGTTGAAGTCAAAAACCCCACCCTTTGCCGCCGCTATGTTGCAAGAATGATCAAAAATATCAAGGTTGCTCCCTCTCCCAGATGGATGAGAGAAAGACTCCGCGCAAGCGCCGTCCGCCCCATCAACAACCTCGTCGATATCACCAACTTCGTAATGCTTGAATACGGCCAGCCCATGCACGCTTTCGACTATAAATACCTTGCAGGCAGCAAAATCGTTGTCCGCAACGCAGAAGAAGGCGAAAGCATCATGACCCTTGACGGAGTTGAAAGAAAACTTTCCCCCGAAATGCTCTGCATCTGCGACGCTGAAAAACCTTCCTGCGTAGCAGGCGTTATGGGCGGCGAATACAGCGGTATCCAGGACGACACCAACATGGTTGTTTTCGAATCCGCTTCCTTCCTTGGTTCTTCCGTAAGAACCACCGCAAAAAAACTCGGCATGAGAACCGAATCTTCCGGCCGTTTTGAGAAAAACCTCGATTCCAGAATGTGCATCGACGCAGTAAACCGCGCTTGCCAGCTTGTTGAAATGCTTGGTGCAGGCGAAGTTATCGGCGGATACATCGATATCGATAACGAAGGTGACGAACCTTATACCGTTGAATTCTGCCCCGAATGGACCAACAAATTCCTCGGAATCGATCTTCCCGAAGAAAAAATGGTCGAGATCCTTGAAAAAATCGGATACAAAGTTGAAAACGGCGTAATCACCGTTCCTTCCTTCCGCAGCGGCGACACTCTTCATAAAGCAGACATTGCTGAAGAAATCGCACGTTTCTACGGTTATGACGTGATTCCGAACACCGCTGTCCAGGGCGCATCCCAGGGTGCTCTCACTCTTCGCCAGCAGTTCGAGAAAAAACTTTCCCGCCTTCTTATGGCAAACGGCTGCTATGAAGTAGAAACCTATTCCTTCATCAGCCCCAAATATTACGACAAAATCGCTCTTCCTGAAGATTCCGAACTTCGCAGAAGCGTTGTTATCACCAACCCCCTTGGCGAAGATACTTCCGTTATGAGAACCACCTGCGTTCCCTCCATGCTTGAAGTTATTGCAAGAAACTACAATAACCGCAACATCGCAGGACGTTTCTTCGAACTCGGCACCATCTATCTTCCGAAAGAAACCGCAGACATCCTTCCCGAAGAAAGAGGCGTCGCAGTAATCGGTTCCTACGGCGAAAAAGAAGATTTCTTCGCAATGAAAGGAATCCTTCTCGAAGCTCTTGATAAACTCGGCGTTTACGGCGTTGAATTCACCGCAAACAAAGAAAACCCCACCTTCCACCGCGGAAGATGCGCAGATATCTCCATCGGCGAAAAGAAAATCGGCGTGATAGGCGAAATCTCTCCCGCAGTTCTCGATAACTACGGAATCGGAACCCGCGCTTACGTTGCAACCCTTGATATCGCGGATATCTTTGACGCACGCATTGTTGAAAAGAAATTCAAACCCACTCCCAAGTTCCCTGCTTCCACCCGCGACCTTGCAATCATCTGTGATGATGAACTTCCGGCTGCTTCTCTTGAAAAAGCAATCCGCGCCGGCGCAGGCAAACTTCTTGAAAAGGTTGAACTTTTCGACGTTTACAAAGGTTCTTCCATTGCCGAAGGCAAAAAGAGCGTTGCCTATACCATGACTCTCCGCGCCGCAGACCGCACCCTCACCGTTGAGGAATGCGACCGCGCAGTGAACAAGGTTCTTAAAGAACTTGCAAACATCGGCGCAGAGCTCAGAAG
>JAZTXW010000007.1:0-5748 GCA_045636625.1 Oscillospiraceae bacterium | reverse complement strand
CGGCCGCGACAAGAAAGAACTTGGTTTTGAAGATCTTGCAGCTCTTGAAAAAGGTATCCCGAACCTTCTCCGCCATGTTTCCAACATCAAAAACGTATATAAACTTCCCTGCGTAGTTGCAGTAAACCGCTTCCCCACCGACACCGATAACGAAGTTAACTTCATTATCCATAAATGCAAAGAACTCGGCGTAAACGTTGTTCTTTCCACTGTCTGGGCAGAAGGCGGCAAAGGCGGCGAAGCTCTTGCAAGAGAAGTTGTTCGTCTTTGCGAAGAAGAAAAAGGCGATTTCACTTTCTCCTATGATCTTGATTGCTCCATCGAAGAAAAAATCGAATCTGTTGTCAAAAAAATCTATGGCGGCGACGGAATCACCATTATGCCTAACGCAAAGAAACAGATCGAACAGCTTACCAAACTCGGTTACGATAACGTTCCCGTTTGCATTGCTAAAACCCAGTACAGCTTCTCTGATGACCCGACCAAACTCGGCGCACCGGAAGGCTTTAAAGTAACCATCAAAAACGTCAAGATTTCCGCAGGCGCAGGCTTTATCGTTGTTCTTACCGGCGATATCCTCACCATGCCCGGTCTTCCCAAAGTTCCGGCAGCAGAAAGAATCGACGTTGACGAAAACGGCAAGATCACCGGTCTCTTCTAATCGGAGTATCTGTTATGAAACTTATTATCGCATCCAACAATGCCCATAAACTTGTGGAAATGAAAGCGATCCTCGGGGAATATTTCGACGAGATCCTTTCCCTTAAAGAAGCGGGTATCGACCACGAAACCATCGAGGACGGAAATTCCTTCCTTGAAAACGCGGAGAAAAAGGCAAGAGAAATTGCCGAAATTTCCGGCTGCTGCGCAATCGCCGATGACAGCGGAATCTGCGCCGATGCTCTTGACGGAGCGCCGGGAATCTATTCCGCAAGATTCTGCGGACACCACGGCGACGACGAAGCAAATAACCGCCTTCTTCTTGAAAAACTCCACGACAAAGAAAACAAAAAAGCCCATTACACCTGCGCGATCGTTCTTGTTTATCCGGACGGAAAAACCATTTCCGCCGAAGGTTATCTTCACGGCGAAATCACCGAAAACCGTGCCGGAACAAACGGCTTTGGCTATGACCCATATTTTTATCTTCCGGAATATGGCTGCACCACCGCAGAACTTGACCCGGAAATAAAGAACAAGATAAGCCACCGCGGAAACGCAATTCGCGCCCTTGTTGAAAAGCTTAAAAATCAATAAACAAAAAAGCGCCGTTTTCGGCGCTTTTTTTGTTGCAGATAAAAACACCTTTTGATATAATCAAAATATATTTTCTATCAGGGAGTTTTTTTAAGTGTCAGAAAATCTTTTGCTTTTTCTTGAAATTATAGGAACAATAGCTTTTGCCGTTTCGGGTGCAATGGTCGGTCTTTCAAAGAAAATGGATATTTTCGGCGTTGCCGTTCTCGGAACGGTAACCGCTATCGGCGGCGGCGTTATAAGGGATATCGTCCTTGGTCTTACTCCGCCGGCAACTTTTCAAAACCCGGTTTATGCCCTTGTTGCAATTTCTGTTTCAATCATAATTTTCATTCCTGCTGTGCGCCGTTTTCTTTTTAAAAAACATGGCATTTATGAAAAAACAATGCTTTTTATGGATTCTCTCGGACTTGGAATTTTTACCGCAGTCGGAATAGAAATCGCCTGTCTTGCCGGTCACAAAGGTGTTTTTCTCCTTGTTTTTGTCGGAATGATAACCGGAATCGGCGGCGGAGTTTTGCGCGACGTTCTTTCCGGAAACACCCCCTATATTTTTATAAAGCATTTTTATGCAAGCGCTTCGCTTATCGGAGCAGCCGTTTTTATTCTTCTCTGGAACTTTTCCGGTCAATCCGCGGCGGTTATCGGCTGCGCTTTTATTGTAACAACCCTTCGGCTTCTTGCGGCAAAATTCCGCTGGAGTCTTCCGAAGGCAAAAGAAAATTTTGAATAAAAACTGCGCCTTTTTTATAAAAAGGCGCTTTTTTAAAAAATTCCTATAAAATCTGAACTTTTTCTTTGCAAAATACGACTTTATGGTTGAAGGCCTTTGATAAAACTGGAAAGGAGGGTGAAATTTTTTGGAAGACAGCAAAATAATTGAGCTTTATTTTGAAAGAAGCGAAGAAGCAATTCCGGAGACGGAAAGAAAATACGGTACATACTGTCTTTCTGTTGCAAAAAACATCCTTGGAAACGAGGAAGACGCAAAAGAATGTCTGAACGATGCTCTTTTGGTGCTTTGGAACAGCATTCCGCCCCAAAAGCCGGATTCCGTTTCTGCATACATAGGAAAAATAACAAGAAATATCGCACTTAACCGCTTTCGTAAAAACAGCGCAGAAAAACGCGGAGGAACAAAAACCACCGAAGTTCTTGAGGAAGTTTCCGAATTTGTTTCCGGAACGGAAAATATTGAAAAAGAAGCCGAACAGCGAGAAATTATCGAGGCAATAAACACTTTTCTTGCCGGTATTCCAAAGGATAAAAGAAAAATTTTTGTTGCGCGTTATTGGTTTTTTAAATCCACCGAAGAAATTTCTTTGCTGACCGGCAAAAACAAATTCTATATCCACAACACCCTTACCCGAACAAGGACAAAACTTATAAAACACCTTAAAGAAAGGGGATTTGAATTATGAAAGAAGAAAGATTCACAAGAATCCTCGGCGAAATTGATGAAGAATTTATTAGCGAAGTTCTTTCCGAAGAAAAATCCGCAAAAATCGTTCCGCTTAAAAAATGGATTGCCCTTGCGGCATGCATCTGCCTTCTTGCGGTAAGTACAACTGCTGTTGTTGCAAAAATGACGAGTATGGACTATACCGTTGAACAGAACGTTACAATGCAAGTCGGCCCCAGGGACAGAAACGTTTCCAATATTGAAATTACCGTTAACCTTGAAAGAATCGGTAAAAGGGAAATAAACAGGGAAGTTATAAAAGATTTTAAAAACGATATCAATACTCTGCGTTTTGATACCGCCGCCGAAGCAGCAGAATATATAGGATACAATAAACTCGTTATCCCTGACCTTGGGCTTAAAGAAAGCGCCTCCTATTTAGACGAAAATCCGGAAGAAACTTTTTCCTCAAGTGTATGGCTTTGGGGAACAGAAAAACAACTTGAACAAATTTATGCTATAACATGGTATGAAACTGAAAGCAACCATACTATCCTTTGCACTTCCCGAACCGCCATCGGAAAAAGCGGAACAGCACATTCCGTAAAAATTCCATACCAATTCCTCGATGTTTTCCGTGATATTGAAAGTGAAGAAAGAATAAGCGAAAACGGAACGGAATATCTTGTTGTTTCCGTTCCCAACAAATGGGCCGGCGGTGCTATTTTAAAAGCATTCCTTGTAAAAGACGGTATAGAATATACTTTTGACGGAAGCTATTCTCTTGGAAGTCAAAGAGCGGAATATGAAGAATATCTTATCCGCTGGGCAAATTCCTTCTAACAAAAAGGCACACTTTCGTGTGCCTTTTTTTAATGCATTTTTCTTAAATGCGCTGTGCTTGTGTGCTTATCAAAACCCTCTGTGCCGATATCATCCGGCATCCAGGTCGGTGCAATTTTTTCGCCGCGTTTTGCCGCTTCGGATTTAAAGCTGATCTGGGTCGGCGCAATTTTTTTAAGATAATATTCAAATTCTTTCTCGTCCATTGTTTTCCCTCCGTTTGCCAAAAAGCCGTGCTCAAAATCTGAGCACGGCTTTTTTCAGTTTTCATCCGGCGAAAAAGTCGAATTGTTCCCGGAAAGTTCCGCCTGGTAACCGAATCCCCATTTGGGGTCGATTTTTGTGTTTTCGGCGCCGTTATCGGCAATATTGTTCCGCAAAGGCGGCGCAGCCATTTCAACATACGGGCGCAAAGTTTCCCAATCGTTTACTTTTCTTCCGTGATGAGGTATCGGTGTTTTTTGTTTTTTAGGACTCATTTTTTATCACCTCGGAATTATTTTTCCGAAGTTTTCGCTTTTTTATTCAGTTCAGAACGTCCCTTTTACTTCCGCTGTTTCTGACTTTTCTTACTATTTTCGGTTTTGCGATTTCCGGTTTTGTTTCTTCGCCGTTTTCCTCAAAAATATATTCTTCGCCAAAAGCCTCAATAATATTTCTGGCAATTTCTTCCGCTATTTCAATTCTGTTCTCGGTATAATTTTTAAAATCCGAAGGACTTGTTAAAAAACAAATTTCAAGAAGATCGGCCGAAATTCCGTTTTCCCAACAGGTTCTTATGAAGCCGAAATAATCTTTTTCTGAAGAAACCGCATCGAAGCGTTTTGTTTCCGTGTTCAGTTTTTTATCAAAAGTCCTGTTTCTGTCATAGTAGCTGTTGCTTCTTGCAAAAGGCGGCCTTCTTTTAAAATATTTCCCAAGAGTCTCATAAAATCCGTTTTCGATTTTCGCAATTTTTTCCGCGTGCGGAACAAAAACTTCTGTTCCTTTTGCGCTTTCGGTTCCAAATCCGTTGAAATGTACCGAAAGCGCAAAATCCGCACCGCCTTTTGCAATAATCATCGCCCTTTTGCTTACGTTTCCCGGATTTTTATCGCTTTTCCTTGTCATAATAACTCCAAAACCGTTTCTTACAAGGTGTTTTTCAATCATAAGCGCCTGTTCAAGGGCAAAATCCTTTTCAAAAAGCCCGTCCGCAACCGTGTTTACAGAATATGTACCGGAAGAATTTCCGCCGTGACCCGCGTCGATACCTATAACCGCTTTCATTTTTCAAAACCTTCTTCACAAAGGTCATCTTTTCTCGGCGCGGAATAGGTCATCGCAAGGGCGGAATCTTCCATTCCGGCGGTGGTGGGATCCACAAGCACACCGAGAGTTGTCAACGCGGTCACAACTGCCGCCGCAATATTGAGCACCATGCTTTCGGTAAGTGCCGGAACGATTCCGAACGCGCCGAGAACGGAATAAACACAGGTAACAACCGCCGGTACAACAGTCATCCAGAAAACCGGGTTTTTAAATCTTACTTTCCAATTGATATTTTTGATAATATTCATATTTTTCCTCCTTAAAGTCCAATTTGAGCCAGCATCCATGCCACCACCGCTGCGGTTACAAGGTTAAGAACCTTTTCCGCCATGGAGTCCCAATGTTTGCCGGGTTTTTCTTTAATTTGTTTTACATCGTCTTTCATTTCCGCAAGATCATCACGCATATTTTTTTGTTCAACGACCATCTGGCTTACCGCCTGTGTAAGACTTCGAAGCTCTTTCTGTTCTTCTTCAAGGTTATCAATACGCCTTTTGTTCGATTTGGCAAGGTCAAAAATAAGCTGGTGTTCCCTTGCAATTTCTTCGCTTTCCATTTCTTTCTCCTTTCTTTATCTTTATTTTCGCACATTTCGTGTTGTTTGTGTTTAAAAAATATATTGAGGTTTTTTCCGCCGCCATTAATTTTTCAAGGTGCAAAATGTCGATTTTTAGCAAGAACACATTTTGTGTTACAAAATATTAAAATACGGCTCTTTTTCTCGATCTTTATTTAATATATACGTTCTTGACCATTATACATTTTAATTTCTTTTACAACCTCACTCAAGCTCTTTCCATCTATAAAAGGAGTATAAAGGACTTCATCTACAGACTCAACTAAAATAGCATACCCTTCAAAAAAAAGTAAGTATTTTCTTTTCTTTTCCTCCGGATAGTAATATTCATCGATATTTCCATAACGATTATCATATT
>JAZTXW010000006.1:0-15470 GCA_045636625.1 Oscillospiraceae bacterium | reverse complement strand
ATTTATGGAGGTAATCCCAAATGATCAGAATTGGTATTAACGGCTTCGGCCGTATCGGCAGACTTGTTTTCCGCATTGCGGCAGCACAGCCCGAAAAATTTGAAATTGTTGCAGTAAACCATCCTTTTATCGATCCCGACTACATGGCTTACATGGCAAAATATGATACTGCACAGGGCAGATTCAACGGCGAAATTTCCGAAAAAGACGGCAAACTTGTTGTCAACGGCAAAGAAGTTAAAGTTTACGGATTCAAAAATCCCGAAGAAATTCCCTGGGGCGAAGACGGCGTTGAATACGTTATCGAAGCAACCGGTGTTTTCAAAGAAGTTGATACCTGCCAGGCTCACCTTAAAGCCGGTGCAAGAAAAGTTGTTATCACCGCTCCTTCCAAAACCGCTCCTATGTTTGTAATGGGCGTTAACAACAACACCTATACCAGCGATATGGAAGTTGTTTCCAACGCATCCTGCACCACCAACTGCCTTGCTCCTCTTGCAAAAGTTATCAACGATAACTTCGGCATCAAAGACGGCCTTATGACCACCGTTCACGCAGTAACCGCAACCCAGAAAACCGTTGACGGTCCTTCCAAAAAAGACTGGAGAGGCGGCCGTGCTTCCTGCGGAAACATCATTCCTTCCTCCACCGGCGCAGCAAAAGCTGTTGGCAAAGTTATCCCTTCCCTTAACGGAAAACTCACCGGTATGGCATTCCGCGTTCCCACCATCGACGTTTCTGTTGTTGACCTTACCGTTAACCTTGAAAAACCCGCAAAATATGACGAAATCTGCGCTGCAGTAAAAGCTGCTTCCGAAGGCGAACTCAAAGGTCTTCTTGCATACACCGAAGACGCTGTTGTATCTTCCGACTTCCTCGGCGATCCTCACGGTTCCACTTTCGACGCAAAAGCAGGTATCGCTCTTACCGATACTTTCGTAAAACTTGTTGCATGGTATGACAACGAATGGGGTTATTCCAACAACGTTCTTAAACTTACCGAATACATCGATTCCGTCGATAAAGCATAATTTTGCGAACATTCAAAAGCCTCCCTTTCCGGGAGGCTTTTTTTATTTCTTAAACTTTTATTAAATTTTTTCTTTTCTGTTGCAACAATTTTGCGATTTTGATACACTTATTATATAAAGGAGGGATTTTTGTGTATAAAGAAATTAAATGTGAAAGATGCGGAAAAACCCTTGAATTTATAAAACAGGCCGGGCTTCAGCTTGGAAAGGAAACCATGTTTTTCGACCGCGACCATGATAAAAGTTTCTTGCTTTCAGATATCTATATTTGCCCGGAATGCGGCGAATATCATTTTTTCAAATATGAACCCATCGAAAAAGAAAAACTCGTAAAATGCAAATGGTGCTGCAAAATGGTTGACCCGAACTATCCCTGCTGCCCCGTTTGCGGACACAAAGAAGGCGACAAATGGTGATGAAAAAACTTTCCCTCGTTCTCGGAATCTTTTGCATTGTCTTTCTGATCCTCTGGTTTTCCGGAATTCTTCCGAAACAGGCTGCAAAAATTTCAGCGGAAAATTATATGAAAAACGAAGTCCTTTACGGTGAACAATATAAGGCGGAATATGCCGAATATTCCCCGGCGCACGACAGCTATTTCGTCTATTTCAGCGGCGGACCCAATCCTTCAGGCGAAATGGGTACCACAAGGCATATCGGCGTTTATTACCGCTGGTTTCCCTTTTTTGTATGGTATGATTCAATGTACCCTGGTTAAAAAACCGCATAAATAAGCCGTTTTATCCGATTTGCATCAGCGAATTATATATTCATAAGTATAATAATATAAATAATATTTATCCAAAAAGGTGGTTTTTTCTTTGGATATCAACGAATATCAGAAGCTCGCAATGGTAACTCTTAACAAAAAACTGGATAAAAAAGAAGTGCTGACAAACTCCGTAATGGGTCTTTGCGGCGAAAGCGGCGAAGCCTGCGATATTGTCAAAAAGCACCTTTTCCACGGTCATGAACTTGACCGCGAATCGCTTATAAAAGAACTTGGCGACGTCGCGTGGTACCTTGCGGAAGCGGCAACCGCCCTTGATATTGACCTTTCGGAAGTTCTTGAACGCAACATCGAAAAACTCCGCAAAAGATATCCCGAAGGCTTTTCCGAAGAAAAATCAATAAACAGAACAGAATAAAGAAGGGGCGCTTTTTGTGCCCCGCTTCTTTATTCTTCATAATTTGTTTCTTTGAAAACCACATAGTCTGAAATGTTTTTTACTTTTTCAACGCTTCGGATAATTTCCTTTACAGTTTCCGCATCCATATTAAGTCTTATTTCAAGCACGAACATGTTATATCCGTCCGACCAGAATATTACTTTTGTTCCGAAAGGGTCACCTCTATATCCGTCAAAACACGGCTGGAATTCTATGCAGTAAAGTTCTTCGCCGTCAATTTCAAAAACAGATTCGGAAACTTCTGTTCCTGCCGGAACACCGTAAACAATCGATGCGCCGTTGTCATAATTCCATGCGGGATACTGATAAAAAATCGCATAGAGGTTTTCGCCGTAATTATCAAAAACTGTTATATTGTAAGTTTCTCCCGCTTCTCCGCCGCAATCGGTCCAGTCTTCGTTTTCAACAAGATACATCGGAACATAATAATCATGAAGCAGATGGTCGGAATCTTTCGCAACATCAATATCGAATTTTATTTTGTAACTGTCACCATAATATCCGCCGACAGCTTCCATAAAAACAAGGTTTCCGTTGTTTACGGTATTGAAAAAACTTGCTGCAGCAACTGCAGTTACCGAAAAGGCAATTATTAAAATTGCCGCGGCCAAAAGGCTTGCTTTTGCCTTAAAATTTCTTTTCGGTTTCTGTTCGCTTGCTTCAATTAGTTCATCATCTATTTTTCCTATTGCAAAAAGCAAATCATTGTTATCCATTAAAGAAAGCCCTCCTTTTTAAGATATTTCCGGAGCTTTTTCCGGATTCTGTGCAAAATTACAGAAACGCGGTTTTCGGAAAAAGCATAGCGTTCACCGATTTCCTTAGGAGATTCAAAAAAGAAATAACGGCGGATAAAAATATTTCTTTCTTTTTCCGGAAGTTTTTTTGCGAAATCATTTACAACTTTTTCAAGTTCCGCCGCATCAAAACTTTCCTCGACGCTGTTTTTTGCCGGAATACATTCCGAAAGTTCATCGAAAGTAATAAAGTCCTCTTTTCCGCCGCGTTTTTCCGCAGATTTTGCTTTAAGAACGTTAAGAGCGATATTTCTCGTTATTTTTGCAAGAAATATTTTAAGGTTTTCCGGCTTTTCCGGTGGAACCGAATTCCAAAGCCGAAGAAGAGCGGAACTTACACATTCTTCCGAATCTTCAGGATTTTTAAGAATATTTTCCGCAATAGTTTTGCAATATGCTCCATATTTTTTGCAAGTCATTTCGATTGCTTCTTCGTTTCTTTCAAAATAAAGATTAATTATTTCCGAATCCTTCATCCGGTCACCTCCTTTTTTCTTTTTCTGAAAAGCCTTTCACCTATAATGACAGATTTACTCAATGAATATTACAAAAAAATCCGCCCAATGGGCGGATTTTTTTAGCTTGAAAGTATTCCGAATTTATTTTTAACTCGCCTAAGCTTTGCTCCCCATGAATCAGAAAGCAAAAGCAAAAAAATTACCGTTGCGGCGGAATGGATTCCGTCCGGAATAATACTTGTGAAACAAAGGCTGATATAACTTTGCCAGGAAAGGCCATAGACAAATCCCGCTCCGTTCCAGATATTAAGTATCCAGCCGTAAATATATCCGCAGGCTATTCCGAAAACAACAAGCTGCCATTTCTTTTTAAGAAGTCCGCCTTTTGAAAGCAGTCCCGCAAGGAAACCGATAAGTCCCCATGCGAACATCTGCCATGGGGTCCAGGGACCCTGTCCGAAAAAGAGGTTGGAAGCAAGCGCCGCTATTGCCCCGGTAAGGAAACCCGCCTCCGGTCCGAAGACCATTGCGGTGATAACGATTATTGCGGAAGTCGGTTTGAAATGCGGAACAAAAGCAAATGCCGCCCTTCCGACTGCTGCTATTGCTGCCATTACCGCAAGGGGAATCCATTCCCTTGCTTTCGGCTTTTTCATTTCATAAAGCATCAGAAAAGGCACCATAGCAAGGATAACCATTACAATGCTTATGAATCCGTAGTTTTTCGCTCCGCTTGCCATAAATGCCCAAAGGGTTGCCGGAAAAAGCAGACAGACGAAGGCAAAAGCAGCTTTGGTGCGGTATTTTTTTAAAGAAGGCTTCTGCAAAGCTTTTCACCTTCCTCGCAAGTTATGATATTCTGTACAAGATGTCTTGTCATGCGGCTTGCGGCGGTTGTATAGAAGCTGTTTTCCGAAAAGAACTTTTTCGGTGTTCCTTCGGAAACAATATATCCGTCAAAGAAAAGCATGCAGTGGTCGGAATATTTTGCACAGAATTCGATATCGTGGGTAACCATAAGCACGGTTTTTCCCTCTGCGGAAAGTTCACGCAGAATGTTTCCCATATTTTCTTTTGAAAGGGCATCCATTCCCTTTGTCGGTTCGTCGAGAAGAAGGATCTTCGGTTCAAGAAGAAGAATCTTCGCAAGGGCGGCTTTTTGCATTTCACCGCCGGAAAGGTCATAAGGGTGGCGGTCGAGAAGTGAATCCACTTCCATCTTCTTTGCCATGCTCAGAACTCTTTCGGAAACTTCCTCCTTCGGGATCTTTTTGCCTGCAAATACTTCTTCAAGATCACGGCGAAGGGTTTCGAAAACGAAAAGGGACTGGGGATTTTGCGGAAGAACCGCCATATTGTGCTCAAAAAGTTCGATGCCTTTGTATTTGCTGAGTTCTTTTCCGCTTATTTTAATGCTTCCCATGTTGTATTTGCGTTTTTGTGAAACAACAGAAAGCATCGTGGTTTTTCCCGCTCCGTTTCCGCCGAGAATCGAGCAGATTTCGCCTTTTCTTACGGAAAGCGAAAGATCGCGAAGAACAGGTTCCGCACCTTTTTCATACTGGAACCATACTTCGTTTACTTCTATAACTTTTTCTTCCGGTCTTTCCTGATTTTCAAGAACAGGGGATTCCGGGTGTTTTTCATTTACAAGTCCGCTGAACCAGCTTCTTCCCTCAACAATGCTGAGCGGGCATTCGCCCCTGAGCACGCTTCCGTACATTCTTGCGGGGGTAGGAAGAGCTTTATACATTCCTTCGCGTTCTTCGGTTGCAAGATACTGTGCCATTTCCTGGGGCGGAAGGAATTTTTTTACCGTTCCGTTCTCCATAAGAAGGACTTTATCCGCATAGCCGTAAACTTCCTCAAGGTTGTGTTCGGTTATGATTATGGTTGTGCCGAGTTCAAGATTTATCTTGCGTACGTTTTCAAGAAATTCCCTTGCCGCAATGGGGTCAAGCTGGCTTGAAGGTTCGTCAAGGATAAGAAGTTTCGGCTGCATAAGCATTATCGACGCAAGGTTAAGAAGCTGTTTCTGTCCGCCGGAAAGTTCCGCAGTCTTTTTGCGGAACCAGTTATGGATTCCGAAATAGTTTGCCATTTCGGCAACCCTGCTGCGGATAACCGGAGTTGCAACTCCGATATTTTCAAGTCCGAAGGCAAGTTCGTGCCAGACCTTATCGGTCACTATCTGTGCGTCCGGGTTCTGCATTACAAAACCGATCTCTCCCGCGGTTTTTTCTTCCGGAACGGTATAAACGTCTTCACCGTAAAATTCAATGGAACCTCTGGTTGTTCCGTTGGGTTTAAGCTGGGGCTTAAGGCTTTTTAAAAGTGTGGATTTTCCACAGCCGGAAGGACCGCATACAACAATGAATTCTCCCTCGTTGACACTGAAGTTAATATTACGGAGGGCTGTTTCGTTGCCTATGGCATAATCGAAGCCGAAATCTTTTACTTTAACTGCTTCCATTTCAAGTCCTCCTTAATCTGAATTACTGCCGGTAAAATTCCAAGCGTTATATACAAAAGGTAAATAATAATATCTATAAAATCGATTTTCGGGAACACCATCGCGGGATAAAACTCCATGGTTCCCCTTCCGCTTATGTAAACAAAAATCTCCGCGGCAAAAAGAATAAGTATAAACGCAAGCATTTTTGCGTCCCTTTTTCCAAAGCGGAAAATCGAAAAAGTGCTTCGCTTCTGCTGCCCGTAACCTCTTGCTCTCATGGAATCCGCGGTTATTACAGCGTCTTCAAGCGCCCAGCTTACAAGTATTGAAAGGACCCTTGCGCCGGCTCTTATCCTTTGTTTGATGCTTCCGCTTTTCCAATCAAGCCCGATGCTCCTTTGGGAATCCGCGATTACTTTTATCTGTTCGATAAGACGCGGAATAAGCGAAAGGGTCATGGAAACGATAAGCGCAATGGAAGGAAGCGCTCTTCCGAAAATATAGATAAATTTATCGGAAGTTACAACCGTGTTATAGCAAGTGAACCATATTACCGCGGCAAACATCATTCCGGCGGAAACGATTCCGTAAATTATTGCCTCAAGGGTAACCGGATTTTCAAAAAGATAAAAAAGGATCGTCGCGCCGCGGTGATTGAAAAGCGGGTTTGCAAGCGCAATAAAAATGAACATCGGAATTCCGAAGCCAAGGGTTGCAAAAACTGTTTTTCTGCCGTTTATCATTACAGAAGCAAAAATTGCGCACAGCAAAGAACCCCCCACGAAAACCGGGTGGATAAAAAGAAGAGTTCCCGCAATCACCGAAAGGAAATAAATAAAACTTACCCATGGATGATAAAGCGAAAGACCCGATTCTGTTTTAAGTCTCTTTCCAGAATCCATCGTTTTGCTTCCTTTTTTAAAAATCAGTGTCCGTAAGTATCGCCGACGTCCTCGCCAAGGTCGCAGGTATAGATAAGTTCAATGTGGTCGCCGCGCTCGATTTTATACTGACCGAGGTTGAAACTCGGGAACCATCCGTTTACCTGATACATCCAGCCGGAAAGCGGTCCGCAGTCAAATTCGTAAAGGTTTGCGATTCCTTCAATATAAGGGATTTTTGCGGTTCCGGTATATTCCATATGGATCTTGTTTTCTTTAGCAACAGCCGCAAGAACGTCAAAAACCGTTGCACCGTCTTCATAAGCAATTTCATAATCTTCAAGGACTGTTCCGTCTTCGGGAAGAACTTTGAGCATGGATTCGGAAAGTTCGCCGCTTTCGATCGCTGTTTTGCAGGTTATGCTGATATAGCAGATGTTTTCGTCCGGGCGGTTTTCAAGTTCAACCTTGCCGGATTTCATGGCGTTTTTAAGTTCTTCTTCCGTAAGTTCCATGTTATATCCTTCAAATCCGCTGAAGCTGTTTCCGGAAGGAAGGTCGCTTTGGCATCCGGAAAGAACCGTTATAAAAACAAGCATAATTGCAAAAATTCTTTTCATTCTTCATTATCCTTTCTTTTTTAAGGCAATAAAAAAGCAGTCCCATTCAAAAAGGACCGCAAGCGAAACAAAACTGCTTGGTATTCATCCTTTCCCAATGAATTCCCGCGCGAAGTTTTTATGGCAAGTCTTCTGGCTTATGCGTCATCCGAAAAAACGCCCTTCCCGTTTTTTAACAGTGGGTAAAAATGTTTTTTCGTCGGCAATTACAGCTGAGGGAGCAGCCGCGGATTTTAACCGCGTTCCTTTTTTAGCGCAAATGCGACCATAAAAATCGTTGATATTAAATTCAAAAGATATTATAGACCCAAAATCGAATTATGTCAACCGAAAGGAATTTTCCCTTACCCCAAAGTAACCGGAGCAAGAAACGAAAACTCGGGAATATTCCTGAAAATCCCGTAAACAACCGCGATTATTATTAAAACCCAGACTATTTTTATCGGGATCTTTCCTGAAATTCTGTCTTCGCCAAAACGGATATAGCTGTAACCAAGCGCACAGAAATAGACCGCCAGAAACGGCAGCAAAACTGTAAATATTGCGTTATAGCGAAATGCCCGGTAAAAATCCAGGTGAAGAATTGAACGAAGAGCCCTTGACGCGCCGCATCCGCTGCAGTAAAAACCCGTGACCTGATAGAACGCACAGGGGATTCCCGCTCCTTCGCCTTCTCCGGTAAAATAGAGATAAATTAAAGCGGCGGCGGCAAAAAAAGCCGCCGCCATGGTTATTAAAATCCGCTTTTTCATCAATAATAAAGAATTCCTTCGGTAATGCCTGCGGCAGCAATTCCAAAAATAACAAAAATAGCGGCAACAGCATATAAAAGAACTATCAGACCAATACCAATCCAAAAAGAAATTTTTGCAATTTTAAGCTTGTTTTTCGCATCAAAATAATCTTCCTTTTCAGCAGAAAGGTGAGCAAGAATAGAAAAAATAAGGCCTACTACACTTGCTATGGGCAAGAAACAAGATATCAAATTCCAAACAAGTTGTACCGCATTAAGAACTATCCAAAGAACGGTGTTGGGTTTTTCACCGGAAACAACCGGTTCCGCAATATATTCCGGCATTACCGGAGGCTGATAGTAACCCTGTTCCTGATATTCGGTATGTACTTCCTGCTGAAAATCCTGCTGTACAGGTTCTTCATAAACAGGCTGCTCAATTTCGATCTTCATTCCGCAGTTTCCGCAGAAAGCTGCTCCTTCGTTAATTTCTGCACCGCAATTTTTGCAATTCATAGATATGCCTCCTTTTTTGTAAGAATTCAGTATTCGGCTTAAATACTGCTTTTCCTTTTACAGTATAACAAAATATATTTTTTAATACAATATAAAAATTTTTAAGATTTTCTTATTTTTGTCTTAAAATTCATTTTTTCTTCATTGTCAAAAGCTGTTTTCAATGTTAATATATAATGTAATGTAATTTTAAAAGAGCGGAGGTGTTTTCGGTTTGCTCAAAAAGATGATATTATATATCCTTGTTTTCTGCTTTGTTTTTTCCGGCTGCGGAGCGCCGAAAACTCTCGGTTTCGATATTCCAAGGGGTGTCGATTCCTTTGACCCCCAGCTTGCGGAAAGTGACCCTGAACTTATCATAGTCGAAAACTGCTTCCAGGGACTTCTCGATAAAGACGAACACGGAACGATCATTCCGGGCGCTGCGGAAAAATGGGAAGTTTCAGAAAACGGCCTTGTTTATACCTTTCATATCAGAAAAGATCTTTTTTGGAACGACGGCGAAACCCCCGTTACTGCGGACGATTTTCTTTTCGCTTTCCAACGGCTTTTCAGCCCCGAAACTTCCGCACCTTCCAGAAGCGACTTTTTCAACATTAAAAACTCCGAAGATTATCTTAACGGAAAGGTTCACGAAAACCTTCTTGGAATAAGAGCCTTCGGCGATTATAAACTTGAGATAACCCTTGAAAACGCGGACCCGCTTTTTCCCGATCTTCTTACAAACGCCGCGGCAATGCCCTGCAACCGAAAATTCTTTGAGGAAACAAAAGGCCGCTACGGTCTTGGCCTTGCATACACCCTTTTTAAC
Source organism: Oscillospiraceae bacterium (assembly GCA_045636625.1). Classification (GTDB taxonomy): domain Bacteria; phylum Bacillota; class Clostridia; order Oscillospirales; family Ruminococcaceae; genus UMGS1668. The sequence goes on along the minus strand of JAZTXW010000006.1, from coordinate 5,978 downwards.
GGGGCATATTACGTCCGCCGAATCAACAACTACAGCTATGTTCTCTCCCCTAACGAACACAGCGAAATCGCGAATATGGAATATGAAAACGTCTATCTTTTTGTTAAGGACGACCCCAAGGCAAACGCCGTAAGCCGCCTTCTTGAAGAAACCGTTGACTGTTCCGTAATAAACCCTTCCGACAGATATTACCTTGAGGACGAGGGCTTCAATATTCTTGAAAGCGAAAACACAACCTGGGTAATGGCTTTCAACACCGAAAACCCCGTTCTTTCCAACAACAAGATCCGCCGGTCCGTTGCCTATGCAATTGACAAATCCCTTCTTGCGCCGAAAATCGAGGACAACTTCCGGATTGCGGATGCATACATTCCCCCTTCCGTAACCCTTAACGGACAGTATTACCGAAAAACAGTCGGCGAAAGTTTTTCCGGTTTTGAATTCGATCCTGAAATCGCTTCCGACCTCTTCAAATCCGGACTTGAGGAGCTCGGGCTGACGAAGCTCCCTTCCCTTACAATTATATGCACAAAGGAATTTATTCCGGCGATGGGTTTTGTTCAAAAAAGCGTTCAGGATAACCTTGCGGTTTTCATAAACCTTATTCCCGTTGAGGAAAGCGAACTTGAATCCGCGATCGCCCTTGGAAATTATGACCTTGCGTTGGTTCCGCTTACCCCGCAATATGACAACCCGGGCGCGATTTTTTCCGTTTTCACCGATTCGGATAACTTTACCGGTTTTTATCACCAGGCTTTCAGCAAAGCGGTAAACACTGCCTCTCACAAAGAGGATTATTCCGAAATGGCGGAATCCTTTTCCGTTGCCGAACAGATGCTTCTCCAGGCGATGCCCGCGCTTCCGCTTTTTTACGAAACCTCATATTTTGCGGTTTCACCAAGGATTTCCGGTCTTGATTATTCCGTTTACGGCGGCCATATAACTTTCAGATTCTGCGAATAACATTTTTTGCGTCCTTTCCCTGATTCGTCTGCTTTTGTGTATAATTTTGCACTTTTATCGAAAAAACGGTATTTTTTACGGATAAAATACCGTTTTTTGTTTAAAAATTCCATAACCGAATGTGTTTTTCTTCCTTGAAACAGGTTCCGGACAGTTACAATTCTGTCAGAAATATTGACTTTTTCATCAAAATTTAGTATCATTAATCTGAAATATGGGGTAATCTCCATATTTACTAAAAAGAAGTGTAGAAACACTGAAAATGTAAGGAGTGTCACTATGAAAAAACTTCTCGCAATGCTTCTCGCTCTCGTAATGGTTCTCTCTTTCGCAGCTTGCGGAACCGAACCCGAAACTCCGGACGAACCCGAAGTTCCCGAAATTCCCGAAGAGCCCGAAGAACCCGCATTTGAAGCAGTTCATGTAGAACATGCTGACTGGTCCGAAGAGGTCAAAAAAGCAATCAACGATTTCGTTGATATGTACGGTATGGCTTCTGAAAATTATGCCGAAGGCGCATCCTATGTTGTATTCGACTTCGACAACACCACTTCCATCTTCGACGTTGAAGAGCAGCTCGCTGTTTACCAGCTTCAGGTAATGGCATTTGCATTCACCCCCGAAGAAATGCCCGAAATCCTTGCAACCGAACTCGGCGATCTTAACGAAGACAGAACCGACCTCGGTTACGGCAACGGTTCCTACCAGGATTGGATCGACGATATCACCGCTGCTTACACCTACCTTTACAACACCTATGGTCCTTTCACCGCTGCAGGTCTTGATGCAGACGCACAGGCAACCATCCAGGCTGATGCACAGTGGGCTGAATTCGCAACCAAAATGAGAGCTATGTATGACCTCGTTTATGATGCAGAATCCCCTGCAGTTGCATATCCTTGGGTACTTTATTGGTTCACCGGCATGACTGAACAGGAAGTTTATGACCTCGCTGCAGCATCCCACACCCTTTACGGTTCTGTTGAATCTGAATATGTAACCTGGACCACCGCTGGCGAAGGCACCAAAGTTGGCGCTGTTGAGTACGAATGGACTTCCGGTACCGGCGTTTCCGAAAACCTTGTTGAACTCTACAGAGTTCTTGACGAAAACGGCATCGATGTTTGGGTATGCTCCGCATCCGCAATCGATCCTATCCGTGCTGCAGTTGACGTTTACGGTCTCCATGACTATGTAACCGGCGTTATCGCAATGGCAAGAACCCTTGACGAAAACGGCAAATACGTTAACTCCTATGACTACGAAACCGGTTACGGCTGGCTCGTAGTTGACGGCGAATGGGTAAAAGACGACGTTGCTCTTGGCGCACAGACCCAGGGCCGCGGCAAAGTTGATGCAATCAACGCTGTTATCTATCCTCGCTACAATGCAGGTCCTCTCGCTGGCTTCATGGATTCCACCGGCGACTACAACTTCTGCACCGAGTATGCAAACCTCAAACTCGTTATCAACTTCAACCGTGCTTCCCGTAAAGTAACCGACGGCGGCGGCGTTATCGCTGAACTCGCTGTATATCAGAGAGATTACCTCGGTTATGACCTTGCAACCGCAAACGCAGCAGGCGATACCTACTACGTACTCCAGGGTCGTGAAGAAAACGGTCTCCGTGGTCTCCGTCCTTCCGACAAAACCATGAGACTCGGCAAAGATGCTGAACTTCTCTTCAGTGATGAAAACAACGAAGCACAGCTCCAGTACATGATTGACAACGCAATGACCACCGAAAAAGTTGTCAACACCTTCGCAATCAAAACCGCTGCTGACGCTGAAGGCAACGTTCTCGGCTTCAAATACGGTTTCGTAGCAGAATATGCTGGTTACCACAACATTAAATAATTTTATTTGATGTAAATAAAAAGACGGGGCTTCGGCTCCGTCTTTTTTTATGCTTTCTATTGAATTTCTTCCTTTTTGGCGTTACAATTATAATAAGAAAAATATATGCTTTAAAAAGGAGAACCAACCATGCAGGAACTTGAACGTATGATGCACTTGCACTGCAAAAAAGGCGACGTAGGCCGTTATTGCATTATCCCCGGCGACCCGGGAAGAGTTGAATCCATTGCCGCTTATTTTGACGACGCAAAGCAGGTTTCTTATAACCGCGAATACAATCTCTGGACCGGATATCTCCTCGGCGAAAAGGTTTCCGTTTGCTCCACCGGAATCGGCGGTCCTTCCGCTTCCATCGCTGTTGAAGAACTTCATCAGTGCGGCGCGGATACCTTTATCCGTACCGGTACCTGCGGCGGAATTGCTCTTGACGTACAATCCGGTGATATCGTAGTTGCAACCGGAGCAATTCGTTTTGATCACACTTCCCTTGAATATGCTCCTATCGAATTCCCCGCTGTTCCTGATCTTGATATTACAAACTGCCTTGTAAAGGCAACCAAAGATCTTGGTCTTCCTCTTCATATCGGTGTTGTTCAGAACAAGGACAGCTTCTATGGTCAGCATTGCCCGGAAAAATCCCCGGTTTATTATGACCTTCTCCAGAAATGGGAAAGCTGGAAACGCCTTGGCGTTAAAGCAAGCGAAATGGAATCCGCCGCTGTTTTTGTTGTTGCAGCAGCTCTCGGCTGCCGCGCAGGTTCCTGCTTCCACGTTGTCTGGAACCAGGAACGCGAAGCCGCAGGTCTTGACCAGAAAATGAGCGAAGATACCAGCAATTCCGTTAAAGTTGCCGTTGAAGCACTTAAACTCCTTATCGAGGACGACAGAAAGAACGGAAGATAAAACCGAATTTCAACAAAAAAGCAGGAGCATTGCTCCTGCTTTTTTACATTATAAGGGCTTTTACCAATGCGGGAAAAAGCTTTTTATAAATTCCGTCCAGATCGCTTATGGGAAGAGGATTTTCCCCAAGACCTATCTCAACAGTGAACCCCGGCCTTCCCGATTCTTCGATGAACCAATCTTTCAATCCGCCGTTTGCCGCCATTCCGGATGGAAAAGCCGTTTTGTATCCGGAAGCAAAAGCAAATTCCTCGGCAATATCCCTGCTGAGGAGAGGCGTTTTTGCTCCGTAATACCAGAAAATTTCTTCGCCCTGGGAATGAAAAGAATAAAGCCTTTTTATGTCAAAAGTGCTGCAAAAACCGCAAACCGCCCTTGTTTCAGGTTCTGAAAATGCTTTTGGTCCGCCGTATTTTCCCGGTGCAGGTCCGAAAATCCCCTGTTTGCGCTCCATCTCATGGAGCTTTTCCCAACCTGCGCCGAAATTATGGTTTATATCAACGCCTTTTGCGTTAGCGTTCCAATGCGAAAAATCCCCTTTCGCTATGCGGCTGACATATTCCCCCGAAGAAAGCGCGCCGCTTTTTCCGAAAAGATTTATCTCGACCCCATCCGGATTAAGAACCGGTATTACAGCAAGTCCCCTCCTGCCGATTGCGCTGCATATATTTATTCCCAAAAGTTTTTCACCGTGCTCAAAAGCATTGCAAATCTCCTCGAAAAAGCGTAGCAGAACAAGCGACGTAAGCCATTCGCTTCCGTGGGTCGCGCCCACAAAAAGCGTTGAACCCGCAGTTTCCCCAATGCTTAGCACCAGAATTTTCCTTCCGAGCACACTTTTTCCGCAAAAAAAGCTTCTTGAGCACGGATGTCTTTTTACAATTTCCCTGATTTCTTTTTCCACGTTCGCTGCCGAAGGCAGCATTCCAAATTTCAAAAAAATTCCTCCCGGCTATTCATTTCTTAACAAATATATGTTAGAATAAGAAAAAATAGGCAAAGGAGACTTGGAAAAATGGTTGTTCCCGAAAAGAAAATCGATTCTGCTCTTATATATGACGGTTATATTGTAAAGGTTTTCAAAGATTCTGTTTCTCTCGGCGATGCCGGAAATTCCACCCGTGAAGTTGTTCGGCACAAAGGAGCCGCGGCGGTTCTTGCTGTTGACGAAAAAGGCTTTGCCTATTTTGTGGAACAGTTCCGCTATCCCATCGACAAACCGCTTTTCGAAGTTCCCGCAGGAAAAATCGACGAGGGCGAAACTCCCCTCGAATGCGCCAAACGCGAACTTTTTGAAGAATGCGGTCTTACCGCCGAAAAATGGACCGACCTCGGTCCGATGCTTTCTTCGCCCGGTTTCTGTGACGAAGTGATACACCTTTTCCTTGCGGAAAAAATTTCCGAAGATGCTCCGAACCCCGACGAGGACGAATTCCTCGATATAATAAAGCTTCCCCTTTCCGAAGTTCTTGAAAACCTTCGGAAAAATCTTATCCAGGACGCCAAAACCCAGGTCCTTGTTCTTCGCGGCTGCGATATCCTGAATATCCGCTGAATAATACTTTATCGGAACACCGGAAACGGTGTTCCGTTTTTTTTATCAAAAAATCTGAAATTTTTCCCAAAGAATCTTGCAATTTAAAGCATTAAAGCATATAATGTATTATATTATTCCAATCGGGAGGTAAAACTCTATGGCATTCAAAAGCGCATATCTTGCAAAAGTTTACGAGGACGTTGAAAAACGCAACCCCGGTGAAAAAGAATTTCTCCAGGCGGTAAAAGAGGTTTTTGTTTCTCTTGAACCGGTTGTTGAACAGAACCCCAACATCGAAAAATGGGGCATTATGGAAAGAATCGCCGAACCGGAACGCTTTATCCAGTTCCGTGTGGCATGGGTCGATGATTCCGGAAAAGTTCAGGTAAACCGCGGCTACCGCGTTCAGTACAACTCCGCAATCGGTCCTTACAAAGGCGGAATCCGCCTTCATCCTTCGGTAAATGCTTCCATAATCAAATTCCTCGGCTTTGAACAGGTCTTTAAAAACAGCCTTACAAGCCTTCCTATGGGCGGCGGCAAAGGTGGATGCGACTTTGATCCAAGAGGCAAATCCGATCTTGAAATCATGCGTTTCTGCCAAAGCTTTATGACAGAACTTTACCGTCACATCGGTCCCGATACCGACGTCCCCGCAGGAGATATCGGCACCGGCGCACGTGAAATCGGTTATATGTTCGGTCAGTATAAACGAATC
>JAZTXW010000005.1:0-34368 GCA_045636625.1 Oscillospiraceae bacterium | reverse complement strand
CCCCCGGCTGCCGTTAGCAGCTACCCTTGCCCTTGGAGCCCGGACTTTCCTCGCGCGCGTCCTTTCGGAACTGCGTCCGCTGCCGTCCTTTCCGCTCACGGGTAAATATTATAAACTATTAATAAAATTATGTCAAATAATTTTTCTTACGCAATTTGTGTGCGGGAAATGCATCAAAACGGTGGACGAAAACTTTGCTCTGTGATAAAATATAATCGGTTTAAAATGCTGATTCGGAGGTGTTTTTATGTACCTTAAAGATACTCATAAAATCTGGATAGGAACCGGGGAAAAGGCAGTTTTTATTGAACCGGGAATGACAAACCGGCATGGACTTATTGCCGGAGCAACCGGAACAGGAAAAACTGTCACCTTAAAAGTTCTTGCGGAAGCTTTCAGCGATATGGGTGTTCCGGTTTTTCTCGGAGATATTAAAGGCGACCTGACCGGAATGATAAATCCCGGAAAGGAAAACAAGCATATCAGAAGAAGCATCGATAATATGGGTCTTGATTTTTTCGGATATGACTATCACGGCTATCCCGTAAGATTTTTTGACGTTTACGGCAAAAAAGGCCATCCGGTAAGAACTGCTGTTTCCGCAATGGGACCTGAACTTCTTTCAAGACTTCTTGAACTTACGCCGGTTCAGGACGGAGTTCTCAGAATCGTTTTCAGAATCGCAGACGATGAACAGATGATTCTTTCCGACCTCAAAGACCTCAGAGCCATGGTGCAGTATGTCGGCGACAATGCGAAAGAATATAAACTCACATACGGAAACATCTCGCCCCAGAGCATAGGCGCTATCCAGCGCGCGCTTCTCAAACTTGAGGATGAGGGCGGAAATATCTTTTTCGGCGAACCGGATCTTGAACTTTCCGACTGGATAGATTGGGATGAAGAGGGAAAAGGTGTAATGAACGTTCTTGAATGCCAGGAACTTTTCCAGCATCCTCTTCTTTACGGAACTTTCCTTCTCTGGATGCTTTCTGAAATTTATGAAATGTTCCCGGAAGCCGGTGACCTTGAAAAACCGAAACTTGCTTTCTTCTTTGATGAAGCACATCTTCTCTTTGACGGTGCGCCTAAAGCTCTTGTTGATACGGTGGAGAGAATGGTTCGCCTTATCCGTTCAAAAGGCGTTTCCGTATGGTTCATAACCCAGAACCCTTCCGACGTTCCGGATTCCGTTCTTGGACAGATAGGAAACCGAATCCAGCACGGACTTCGCGCCTATACTCCGGCGGATCAGAAGGCTCTTCGCGCCGCGGCAAATTCCTTCCGCGCGAACCCGAATTTTGATACTGAGGAAACCCTTGTGGCTCTTGGAACAGGCGAAGCGCTTGTTTCCGTCCTTGACGAAAAAGGCGTTCCGACAATAGTCGAAAAAGCCGCAATTCTTCCTCCAAGCAGTTCCATGGATGCTGCTTCAGAAACCGAAGTAAAAGCGGCGATTGAAGCAAGCTCTCTTTTCGGAAAATATGAGGAAGTTAAGGATGAAAAATCCGCTTACGAAATTATAACCGAACAGCAGGAAAAAGAGACCGAGGAAGAAAAGAAAACCGCGGAAAAAGAAGCCAAGGAAAAGGAAAAAGAGAAAAAGACAAAGGAAAAATCCAAAAAGAAAACTTCTTCCGCAAGTAAAAAAGTAACCGGCGCATTTAGCAAAACAGTAAATTCCGCCGCAAACACAATCGGACGCGAAGTCGGCAAAAAGATCGTCCGCGGAATTTTCGATACTTTCTTAAAAGGATAAGGAGAAATAAAAATGGATATTATTAAAGAAAAAATCAACGAAATCGTAGAAAAAATTAAAAACGATAAAGAAATTGCCGCAAAATTCCAGAAAGATCCTATAAGCACTGTTGAAGGCCTTATCGGAATCGATCTTCCCAATGACCAGATCGAAAAAATCATTGCCGGAATTAAAGCGAAAATTGCTCTTGATAAAATTGATATGGACAAGGTCGGAAATGTTCTCGGCGGCCTTTTCGGCAAAAAATAATTAAAAAGGGGTATTTTCAAAATGAATCCGAAGGTATATTCCTCCGAAGATTTTGAATCAAAATATACTTATTCCGGCGAACTTGGTTTTATATGGTCTCCGGAAAAAACTTTTTTTCGTCTTTGGGCACCGACAGCGACCGAAGCAAAGCTCCGGCTTTTCAAATCCGGAAATCCGGATGCGGAAGATTTAATTGAAGAAATAAATATGACCGCGGATATCTGCGGAACATGGGTCGCGGAAAAATCCGGCGACCTTAACGGAGTTTATTATACTTTTTCCGTAATTGTTGACGGAGAAAAACGCGAATCTCTTGATCCTTACGCAAGAGCGGCAGGAGTTAACGGAAAAAGATCCATGGTCATAGATCTTTCTGAAACAGATCCCGAAGGCTGGGAAAACGACAAGGGTGTTTTTTATGATAAAACCATAACCGACGCCGTTATTTATGAACTTCACGTAAGAGATCTTTCGTCCGATGAAAATTCCGGAATAGAAAACAAGGGAAAATTTCTTGGACTTGCCGAAACCGGAACAAAGACGCCCGGAGGAGTTCCGACAGGTCTTGATCATATAAAAGAACTTGGTATCACCCATATTCATCTGCTTCCAAGCTTTGATTACGGTTCCGTGGATGAATCCGCAAAATCCGGAGAACAGTATAACTGGGGATATGACCCGATGAACTTCAACATTCCGGAGGGTTCATATTCCACCGACGCGGAAAACGGCGCAGTCAGGATCCGTGAAATGAAAGAGATGATAAAAACTCTTCATGAAAACGGAATAGGCGTTGTTATGGATATGGTATATAACCACGTCTATCTTGCGGATAAATTCTGTGTGAATGTTCTTGTTCCCGGATATTTCAGCAGGATTGATGAAAACGGGGTGTATTCCGAAGGTTCCGGATGCGGAAACGACACAGCTTCCGAACGCAGCATGGTAAAAAAATATATTGTGGATTCGGTTAAATATTGGACGGAGGAATATCATATCGACGGTTTCCGCTTCGATCTTTCCGGGCTTCTTGATATCGCAACCATGAACGAAATTACCGGAACGATTCATCCGTCCCACCCGAACGTGATTTTTTACTGTGAAGGCTGGAATATGCAGACGAAAGTAACCAAGCCTATCGTGGAACTTGCGCACCAGTATAATTCCGAAAAAATGCCCGGCTGTTCGTTTTTCAGCGACACTATAAGAGATTTTCTTATCGGTCCCGCATTCAAAGCGGAGAAAAAAGGCTTTATAACCGGAGAAACCGTTCATCATGGTCTTCTCGGAGAATGTTTCAGAGGAATGCCTTCCTGGTGCAAAAATCCGAGCAAAAGCGTAAACTATGTTTCCTGCCATGACGGATACACTCTTTTTGACAGAATCGGAAAAGCGCTTCCCGAAGCGGATTTTTGCGAAAAAGTCAAAAGAAACAACCTTGCGGCGGCGGTATATATGCTTTGCCAGGGTGTTCCGCTTTTCCAGGCGGGAGAAGAAATGCTCCGAAGCAAGCAGAATCCGGACGGAAGCTTTGAGCACAACAGCTACAAAAGTTCGGATTTCGTAAACGGAATCAAATGGGCGGATCTTGAAAAGCCGGAATACAAAAAGGTCCTGGAATATTACAAAGGACTTATCCGCTTCCGCAAAGAACACGGTGCACTGAGAATGAAAAACGCGGGCGATGTTTATTCTCACATCACCGATGTAAGACCCGGCGAAGAAAACGTAATTGCCTATCACATCTGGGGAAATATTAACGGCGAAACAGCAGAAGCGATTTTTGCCGCGTTTAACCCGGAAAACGAAGAAAAGGAAATTTATCTCCCCGTCGGAAAATGGAGCGTACGCATCTGCGGAGACGTTGCGGGAAACGAACACCTCTGCTATGCGGAAAGAAAATTTACAGTTCCGCCGCTTTCGGCTGTTGTTATGATAAAATAAAAGAAATCCTCCGGGAAAACCGGAGGATTTTTTATTTGTTTAAATCAGGATTGTTGGTACGGCATAGAATGTAATCAATACTTACATTATAAAAATCCGCAAGCTTTAAAAGTGTTTCGGTAGGAGGTATGCGTTCTCCGTTTTCAAATTTAGATAATAATGCTTGTTCAATTCCTGTATGCATCTGTAAAGCGATTTGTGTATATCCTCTTTTTTTACGTAACTCTTTCAATCTGGTTTGCATAATATCACCCAATGACATTATGTCATATTAGGTCTTGACAATTATGACGAATTGTCATATTATAAAATAAAGTCATCTTTGGACTTATTAAAAGTAAAGAGAGGAAATAAATATGGCAGACTATAGCAATACCTCAGAAATGGCGTGGCTTCAATTTTTGAAAAAGAAAGAAGAATATGATAATCTTATTGAGCGCGACGAAGCTGCATTGTTTGCACAATGTCTTGAATTGCAAGTACTTAAGGCACCGGCTTCGGCGGTTTTTCCCGGATTCGATGAAATGGCCGTAAATGGAAGCGGCGGACATTACAGTGTTTCGGGTTTCGTAGATTCTCAAAACAGCTACGGTGCAACTATAAGAAGTCAATTTACTTATAACATTGAAAAAGATGATAACGGTAAGTGGAAATGCACGGATCAATTTGTTGACAGTGCGGAGCAGATTTCCAAAGAAATTAATACAAATATGGTAGGAAACACCATACTTTGGTGGATTCTTGGTATTATTGGTACCGCAATTACTTTTGGAATTACATCCTGCCAAATGGAAAGCTTGTTTTAAACTTAAAAATCCTCCGGGAAAACCGGAGGATTTTTTTATATTCCATATTTTTCAAAAAGAGAATAATAGAGCTTTTCGTATCTTTCGGTATCGACAATAAAACTGATTCCGTGCGCGGCTTCGGGAAAAACCTCGAAGGTGATCATTTTTGGGTTTGCTTCATAGATTCTTCTTCCCATCTCGCAGGGAACGAAATTGTCTTTTTCTCCGTGAACAAGAAGGATCGGTACTTTTGTGTTTTTGACAGCTTCCTCCGGACCGCCGGAAATTTTAAGATTTCCGAAAAGCCATGCTCCAAGGCGGATGAAAAACATTCCGATTTTTGGGGGGATTCCCATTTCCTTGCACTGTCTGGCGATTATTTCGTAAGGGGAAGTATAGGGGCAATCCGCAACGATACATTTTACGTTTTCGGGAAGATCAAGTTCGGAAGCCATGAGCACCGTTGCGGCACCCATTGAAATACCCGTGAGCATGATGGGAATATCTCCGAAACGGTTAATGGCATATTTGATCCATTCAAGGCAGTCGTATTTTTCTTTGATCCCGAAACAGATTGTGCTTCCGCCGCTTTTTCCGTGAGCGCGCTGATCGACAACAAGAATATTGCGGCCCATTTTCTGCGCAAGCTGGAATCCTCCGGAAAAATCCCGGACCGCGGCGCTGCGGTATCCGTGAAATTGAATCTGGAGCGGGGCGGAATCGGAAAGATGGTAGTATCGGGCAGCAAGTTTTGTTCCGTCGAAAGAAGTTATATAAACCTGTTCGTAAGGGATTTTTTCCATTTCTTCGATAAGCCTTTTTATGGTCGGTCTTGTTTTTTCGTATTCGGGCGAATCGGGAACAAGATGGGCGACGATTCTTTTCTTCGGCGAAGAATAGAAGGCTTTTCGGTAAGAAAAATAAGAAGCGGAAAGGATAAGGAGAATTAAAATCGCTGCAACTGTCATTTGTACCTCGAATTAAAAAGTTTTCTTAATTATAACACTTTTTAAAATAAAATAAACGAAAAATAATTATGAATTTTTGATGAAAAGGAAGATTTTTTAAACGGTATGTGATAAAATAGAAAATCCGAAAGGGTGATTTCAATGCAATATCTTATAACGTTCCTGGAAGGAATAATCTCCTTCATTTCGCCATGCATGCTGCCGATGCTTCCGATATACGTTTCATATTTTGCCGGAGGCGCGGATAAAAAAGAAAATATATTCAGAAGAGCGATCTGCTTCGTGCTCGGGTTTACCGTTGTTTTCGGAGTTCTCGGTCTTTTTGCGGGAACGGTTGGTTCTTTTCTTACAAAATATCAGACCGCGGTCAATATCGTTACAGGAGCTGCTGTGATCCTTTTCGGTCTTGGCTATCTTGAGGTTTTCAGCCTTCCGTTTTTTAAAGGAATGGGAAGCATTAAGAAAATCGAAAGCACCTTCGGGGCTTTCCTTTTCGGAATGATATATTCAGTGAGCCTTACGCCCTGCGTAGGAGCTTTTCTCGGCTCCGCCTTGATGCTTGCTTCAAATTCCGGAACGGCTTTACAGGGGCTTTTACTGCTTCTGGTGTACTCCCTCGGTCTTGGAATTCCGTTTGTTGTTTCCGCGGTTTTGCTTAACAAGCTTTCTGCCGCATTCGATTTTATCAAGAAACATTATGGAATCATAAACAGAATCTGCGGAATTTTCCTTATAATTGTCGGTGTTTCAATGATGTTCGGCGTTCTTAATGCGGTTCTTGCGCTTTTCAGTTAAAGGAGGCTTTTTTATGGATAACAAAATAAAATATGCTGTAATTGTTCTTTGCGCCGCGGCTTTTCTTCTTGCGGCAGTAATAGGATACGATTATCTTTCGGCAAATTATAATACCGAAATCCCTTCCGAAAACAATTCTTCCGAAGCTGTAACGGCGCCGGATTTTACGGTTTATGATGCGGAAGGGAACCCGGTAAGTTTTTCGGATTTTGAGGGAAAACCTGTCGTCATCAACTTCTGGGCAACATGGTGCGGCTACTGCGTAAAGGAAATGCCCTCTTTTGAAAAAGCCGCAGCGGAATTCGGCGACGAAGTTGTTTTCATGATGATAAACGTGACCGACGGATATCAGGAAACCGAAGAGGACGCAATGAAATTCATTGAGGAAAGCGGATATACCTTCCCGGTTTATTATGACCTTGATCTTTCTGCGGCAAGGGCTTACGGCGCAAGTTCTCTTCCCGCAACGGCATTCATCCTCCCGAACGGAGAACTGATGCACGGTCAGCTGGGAATGATGACCGAGGAAACCCTTTATGGCTATATAGAAAAATGCTTGAGGAATAACCCATAAAAAATCTGAGCACCGTTTCGGTGCTCTTTTTTTGCAATAAAAAAAGCGCCCCTCCGGCGCAAACGTATATAAATGAAATGACCCTTGAATTATCGCATCTTTCACCTACGATAAAGCAAGGGTCATCTCTGTTCGATTTTAAAGTCTGTCATTTTTCAACCTCTCTTTCTACAGTTTCGGACATTCTCTCCGTTGTCTTCGGCTGATTTCAATCTCCGGACGCTTCTTACTTTTAAGCCTATTAAATAAAACGCGTCAATCAAAAGTTGGGACATGATTTTATGCCGGAAATTCTTTTACCAAAGGTGGTAACGGTTTTTCCTCTGAAAGCTTTTGTTTTAAATTAAGCTTTCAATTTTTAATTGTACATCGGAATCATCCTTTCTGTGATTTAAATATACTCCTTTTTCTGCTGTTTTTCAATCCGCAATGTTATACTAAGTTAAAGCGATGAAGTTGTGCAATCCATAGAAATCAACAAAAAACCGTTGACTTTGGTAAAAAGGAGGTGTATATTAAAAATGTTGGGCGGCCAAAAAGGCTGCCGTTTTTTTATTTATATATAAAAAAAGGAGGCATTTATGCCTCCTTTATTTTTTTATCAAGATTTATTTAGCCGCAATGGGAAAATCCGCAGTCGCAGATGGTGCAGCCGCCTTCATGGCGAAGAAGTTTTCCGCATTCGGGGCAATGAAGTTTGTCGTCGTTTCCTCTGACGGGTTTGTTTGCAGGCGCAGGTGCTGCGCCCTCATCTTTTTTTGGCTGGGTTTCCTCCTCAGCTTCAGCGCTGAAACCGTTGGTGCCGAGCATCTTGCTCATTTTAATAATGGTTCTTGCAATGGCGTCGGGGCAGGAAGTGCATTTAAGTCCGGGCTGACGAACGGTGCTGGGGCAGCGGATTCCTTTAAGCTGGGAAAGGATCTCTTCCTGAGAAATTCCTGCGCGAAGAGCGATGGAAATAAGTCTTGCGGTCGCTTCGCTCTGAGAAGGACAGCCGCCGCCTTTTCCGGTGCTGGTGAAAACTTCGCAGATTCCGTGTTCATCGCGGTTGACGGTGATGAAAAGGCTTCCGCATCCGATTTTCATTTTTTCGGTTGCGCCCCAGGTAAGGTTGGGTCTGGGTCTCGGAATGATGGTGTTCATTGCGGGAACAACGGGTTTTTCCTCTTCCTCTTTTTTCTGTGTTCCGATGGTGAGAACCTGGCTGTCGCGGCTTCCGTCGCGGTAAACGGTGGTGCCTTTGCATCCGAGTTTGTGTGCAAGGACATAAGCTTCCTTAACTTCTTCTCTGGTTGCGCTGTTGGGGAAGTTGATGGTTTTGGAAACAGCGTTGTCGGTGTATCTCTGGAAAGCAGCCTGGATTCTTATATGCCATTCGGGGGTGATATCATGTGCGCAGACGAAAACCCTTCTGATATCTTCGGGAATTTCCTCGATATGAGCAAGGGTGCCCTCGTCGGCAATGCGCTGGATAAGTTCTTCGGAATAGATTCCGCGTTCTTTAAGTTTTTCAACAAGAATGTCGTTGCAGACAAGGAGTTTGTCGCCGTCCATTACGTTTTTGGTAAAAGCGTATGCGAAAAGAGGTTCGCAGCCGCCGGAAGCATCAGCGATAATGGAAATTGTACCGGTGGGAGCAATGGTGGTGATGGTTGCGTTGCGGATTTCGTATCTGTCAGCAAAAACGGAATCTTCCCATGCGGGGAAAGTTCCTCTTTCAAGAGCAAGTTCGATGGAAGCTTTGGTTCCTTCGCTCTGAATAAGGCTCATAACTTCTTCGGCAACTCTTTCTGCTTCAACGGAGTTATAAGGAACGCCGAGTTTAAGGAGAAGATCAGCAAAACCCATTACGCCAAGACCGATTTTTCTGGTTTTTCTGGTCATTTCATCGATTGCGGGAAGGGGATAATGGTTAACGTCGATTACGTTATCGAGGAAATGAACCGCCTTATGTACGGTTTCGGTGATCTTATCATAGTCGATGGAGAAAATTCCGTCCTCTTCAATAACGCAGCGGCCAAGGTTGATGGAACCGAGGTTGCATGCTTCGTAAGGAAGAAGGGGCTGTTCGCCGCAGGGGTTGGTGCTTTCGATTTCGCCAAGAGCGGGAGTGGGGTTGTAACGGTTCATCTCGTCGATGAATACGATACCGGGTTCGCCGTTGCGCCATGCAGCGTCAACGATTTTTTCAAAAACTTCCCTTGCGTCAAGAGTTCCGGCAACTTCGCCGTTATGGGGTGCAACAAGTTCATATTCGGTGCCGTTTTCAACAGCGTCCATGAATTTGTCGGTAATTGCAACGGAAATGTTGAAGTTGTTGATTTCGTTGTTGTTTGCTTTGCAGTCAATGAATTTGAGAATGTCGGGATGGTCGATGCGGAGCATACCCATGTTTGCGCCGCGGCGGGTTCCGCCCTGTTTAACTGCTTCGGTTGCGGCGTTGAAAACTTTCATGAAGCTTACCGGACCGGAAGAAGTTCCGCCGGTGGATTTTACGATTGAACCTTCCGGACGAAGACGGGAGAAGGAAAAACCGGTGCCGCCGCCGGACTGATGAACAAGCGCCGCATATTTTACAGTGTCAAAAATTCCGACCATGCTGTCTTCAACAGGAAGAACAAAACAAGCGGAAAGCTGGCCGAGGGGACGGCCTGCGTTCATAAGAGTGGGCGAGTTGGGCATAAACTCGCAGCTGGTCATCATATCATAAAATTCTTTTTCGGTGTTTCTGATTTCATCCTCGGTTTTTCCATAAGCCGCATCCGCACCCGCAACAGTGGAAGCAACCCTTGTGAAAAGTTCCTCAATGGTTTCGATAACCTTGCCGTTTTCCTTGGCAAGATATCTTCTTTCAAGAACGGTTTTCGCGTTCTGAGTAAAATTCATACCTTTTCCCCCTTTTTATATTCTGACGGCCCGTTTTTTGGAGTCATTAAGGCCGATAATTTATTAAAATTCACCATAAGGTGAGTTATAATAATTATAGCATAACCTGTCCGTTTTTTGAATATGGAAAAGGATGTTATTTTAAAATAATTTTTTGCATAAAAAGCGGGTGCGCCTTTTCATAAAGCGCACCCGAAATATTTTTTTAATTTTACATATAACCGTATCTTTTGCGGTATTTCATAAGGCAGAAGATGGTTACCGCAAAAGCAAGGATTTCGGAAATTACCATCGACCACCATACTCCGTCAAGTTCCCAGAAAACGGGAAGGATCATAACCGTCGCAACCTGGAAAACAACGGTACGCAGGAATGAGATGACCGCGGAGATAAGTCCGTTGTTGAGCGCGGTGAAAAATCCCGAACCGAAGATGTTGATTCCGCAGATAAGGAACGCGACGGCGCTTATGATTACTGCTCTTTTTGTCATTTCAAAAAGAGCGGGATCATAACTTACGAAAATTCCGGAAAGAACGTCCGCAAGCAAAACGGTAAGCGCCGCAAGAACAGCGCCGGTTCCTGCCATGAGAACCATGCTCTTTCTGAAAAGATTTTTAAGTTCCGGTCGGTTCTGAGCACCGTAGTGATATCCGATTATCGGCGAAGCACCGGTTACGTAACCGAAAAGAATCGCAACGAAGATCCAGTTTGCATAAAGGAGCACACCATAGGCGGCAACGCCGTTTTCTCCTGCAAAACGCATAAGCTGAAAGTTATAAAGCATCGCGACAACGTTTCCTGAAACGTTTGTGACAAATTCGGAAGAACCGTTTGTACAGGTTTTCCAGAAAACTTTTCCGACAAAAGGTCCTTTTCCAAGGCGGAGAAGGCTTGAATTGTGTTTTCTTGAAAAATAAACTATCGGAATAGCCGCTCCGATAAACTGGCTTGCAATGGTTGCAAAAGCCGCTCCGGCGATTCCCCATTCAAAAACAGCCATAAAAAGCCAGTCGAGCACCATGTTTCCGCAGCCGGCGACAACGGTTACATAAAAACCGTATTGAGGTCTTTCAGCGGTTATGAAGAAAATCTGGAAGGCGTTCTGGAGCATGAAAAACGGAATTCCGGCAAAAATGATCGAACCGTAAATAACGCAGTTCTTTATCATTTCTTCGCCTTCGGCACCAAGAATGATTGCCGCAGGGCGAACGGTTGCAATTCCGAGCACGGCGATTATAATTCCGAGCACGAGGCTTACGTAAATGAGCATGGAAAAATATTGGTTTGCTTTTTCTTTTTCTCCTTCGCCAAGCGTTTTTGAAACAATGGCGTTTCCGCCTGCTCCGATCATAAATCCGAAAGCGCTGAGCACGGCGATGAACGGATAGATGAGATTGAGGGCGGCAAAGGGAGTCTTTCCAACGATGTTGGAAACAAAAAGTCCGTCAACGATTCCGTAAATTGAACCGAAAACCATCATCGCAACAGAAGGGAAAACAAAGCGCAGGAGTTTTTTATAATCAAAATGCTCGCAAAGCTGAATTCTCATTTGTTTTCTCCTTTGATTTTTTCAAATTCTTCTTTAAGAAGTTCATAATGTTTCCGGCTTATGCGGATGGCTTCGTCCTGCTCCTCTTCCGAAAGGCGTGCGAAGGCGTTTTTTTCCGCAGCGACCATTTTTTTAACGGTCCGCGCCGCAAGAAATTTTCCTTTTTCGGTAAAAATCAGAAGTTTTTCCCTGGAGTTTTCAGGCGAAGGCGCAATATCTATTATTCCGTCCTCAACAAGTTTTTTTGCGGCGGAATTTATTGTCTGTTTGTTTTCATACCAATCGTCGCATATTTCCTTCTGGGTACAGGGTCTTCCGAAATCAAAAAGTGTCCAGATTATCATAATTTGACCTTTTGCCATTCCGAAAAAGTTTATGGCGCTGTCCCATTCGTCGTCGGTTTTTCTTCGTATCGCCTGATACTGTTCATATCTTTCTGCGGCCAAAGCGATGCTCCTTTCAGCATATAGTCCGAAATCATACCGTTGTATTATAGTACGATATCGGACCGGTGTCAATAATCTGTTGACTTTTTGCCATTGCTGTGGTATAAAAATATTCGTCAGGTTTCGGCGTTTCAGAATTAAACGTCCGGGACCATTTTTTCTTTGGGGTGATTTTATGGAAAAGAGAAAATTTTATAAGGAGCTTGCCTATTTTCTGGGGATAGTTTTCATTGCTTTCGGCGTTGCACTTGCGGCAAAAGCGGGTTTCGGCGTTTCAATGATTGCGGGAGTTACATATACTTTCCATCTCTGGCTTTCGGAAATAACGGATATTCTTTCTCTTGGAACCATAGATTATCTCTTCCACGGAATAGTGATTTTACTCACCGGAATTATAACCGGAAAATTCCGCGGCTCATATCTTTTCAGCTTTATGACTGCTGTTCTTACCGGAATTTCGATAGATCTGTTTTTCCTGATCGTTGAAATTATTCCGGCGGGAAACCTGGCCGCAAGGATAATAATATTTATTGCAAGTCTTCTTACCTGCGCTTTCGGCGTTGCCTGTATTTTCCATGCATATTTTCCGCCGGCAGGCCATGAACTTTTTGTGAAAGAAATTTCGATAAAATTCAAAAAGGATATGGGAAAAGTAAAAACCGTTTATGATATAGTTTTCTGTTTCCTCAGCGTTGTGATGAACATTGTTCTTTTCGGCGGATTTGTCGGAATAGGGATAGGAACGGTTATTGCGGCTTTTACAAACGGACCGCTTATTTCGATGTTTGCGCATTTTATTGAAAAGCATTTTGAATTCAAAGCCGCTTTTCCTAAACTTGAAAAATATTTTGAAAAATAAAACAAAAAGAACCGCTTTTTCAAGCGGTTCCTTTTGTTTTTTGTGAAATAGAAAGTTTAAGGGGTTTATTATGATTAACGAACCATCATGGTACCGCCGTCAACACAAATGGTCTGGCCGGTGATGAATTTGGAACTGTCGCTTGCTGCAAAAGCGATAACGGGAAGGTAATCTTCGATAAGGTCGCCGGGTCTGTCGCCGAGCATAAGACCTTTCATGCCATCCATGAATGCCTGTTTTTCTGCATCGTTAAACTGTGCAACAAGTTTGTCGGTCATAGGAGTCCAGATGTTGGGAGCGATCATGTTAACTCTGATGTTATAGGGCATAAGGTCTTTTGCAAGAGTTCTGCTCCAGGAAGTTACAGCACCTTTGGTTGCGCCATAGATGGGCTGGAAGGGGCTTACGATAAATGCGGAAGCGCTGGTGAAGTTTATGATGTTGCCATATCCCTGGTCTTTCATGTATTTGAAAGCTTCCATGTCAACAAGGTAAGTGCCGTCAGCGTTGATTGCAAAAAGTTTTTTCCAGGTTGCGAAATCGCAGTATTCGATGGGGGTTGCGGGAGCGATTGCTGCGCAGTGGATAACTACGTCAAGTCCGCCGAGCCATTCAACTGCTTCTTTAAAGCCGTTCTGTACGCTTTCTTCGTTGGAAACATCAACATGGATATATTTTGCGCCGCTGATTTTTTCAACTTCTGCGCCGTCTGCATCGTTTACGTCAAAGAAAGCAACTTTTGCGCCAAGGGAAGGGAAGTTTTCAACAGTGGTTCTGCCCATGCCGCCTGCGCCGCCGGTTACGATGATTCTTTTTCCGTCAAGTCTTTCCATAATATAATCCTCCTTGAAATTGTGTTTTAATTAACACTTTGATTATATTATAACGCACCGATGATGTTATTTGAAGAACAAAAAAGAGCATATATACGCACCACAAGTGCGCATATATGCTCTTTTGCTGTTAAATTTCGGGCGAGAAACTTTTTATTATTTCAATGAGTTGCTTTGTCTTTTTGTCGGCATTTTTGGAATAATATAATCCAAAAGGAACTAAATATGTTTTTGAAAGCGGAATGGATTTGCAGAAAGGATAAACCATTTTACTGTTTTCGGTAACAAACATAATGCGGTTTTCGTTTTCGCATCGGTTAAAAGTTTTTATATTGAATTTTTCTATTTCAAAAATACCGATTCCAAAATAATCGTTTTTCAAATCAGAAATGGCATTATCCCAGATAATGCTCCTTCCGCTTTTAAGAGTGGCTATTCTTTCTCCGCAAAGGTCATCAAAAGAAATTTCGCTTTTTTGCGCAAGTCTGTGATTAAGCGGAACAGCACAGCAGATTTTTGCTTCGGATATTTTTACCGCATTAAGTCCAAAACGTTTTGCCGCCTGTTCATCGTATATATCAACACACAAATCTATGTCTTTTCCAACGCTTTGGAACATATTGCTGATATTTTCATTTGATGTTCCGAAAAAGAACATATTGGAATGGGTCCTGTATTTTTCCTCATCGGCGGAAAACCAGTTTGCAAGCATGAATTCATCAGCGAAAGTATCCATAATTCCGATCCTTACACTGTCGGATTTGTTTTCGCTTATGGATTTTGCTTTTTCAGCGGCATCGTTATAGCTTTGAACAAGTTTTTTTGAATCATTGTAAAAAGATTTTCCGGCGGGGGTAAGTTTTATTCCTTTAAGAGTGCGGTCGAAAAGAATAAAACCAAGGTTTTCTTCAAGTACATTTATTCGTTTTTTTACTGCATTGGGGGAGAGAAACAGCATTTCGGAAGTTTTTACAAAACTTCCGCATTCCGCGGCACAGATAAAAGTTTTAAGATATTCATCAAACAAAACAAAATCACCTGCTTTCTGCTATAAGAATAATCTTTTAAGGTTAAAAAATCAAGGGAGCCTTCTGGCTCCCTTGATTTTTTATTTTTTATGGTCGGTAAAATCTTTGTCAACGTCAATTACGGCGAAAAATCTTTCGTCGGATTCATGGATCTTTTCGGCGATGATATCAACGATTTCTTCGTCGCTGTATTTATAATCGTAAGGAACGACGATATCGAAAATCACGTTTGTATGGGTGGGTCCGCTTACCATTCTGAAATCGTGAAAAGTGATTTTTTCATCTATTACGGAAATGATTTCGGCAACCTTTGTTTTCATTTGTGAAGTAAGTTCGTCACGGACATCGACCGGATCCATGTGGATCGTTGCAAGGCATCCGGTTTCGCGCATTATATCGTGCTCAATATTGTCGATGGTGTCATGGATGTCCACAAAGTTTCCGTCGGAAGGAACTTCAGCATGAAGGGAGATGAAAACTCTTCCGGGACCGTAGTTATGAACTATCATATCGTGAATGCCAATCATTCCGTCGTGAGAGAGAACGATATCCTCAACGTTTTTGCAGAATTCCTCATCGGGCGGAGTCCCGAGAAGAGAATCTATGGTTTCTTTTGCGGAAGAAATTCCGGCGAACATAATAAAGCCCGCAACCGCAAGACCGACCCATCCGTCGATAAGAATTCCGGTTTTTACGGTCAGGATCGCGGAAAGAAGAACCGCCGAAGTGGAAACAGTATCGGAGATACTGTCGGTTGCCGTTGCGCGAAGAGTTGCGGAATCGATCTTTTTGCCAACGGAGCGGTTGTAAATGAACATATAAAATTTGGCAAGAATCGAAATTCCGAGGATAATGAAAGTGAGAGCGGAATATTCGATTTTTTCGGGAACAATAATTTTTCCGATGGAATCTCTTCCAAGCTCAAAGCCCATCATAATGATTACCATTGAAATGATAAGGCTTGAGATATATTCAAATCTTCCGTGACCGAAAGGATGGTGCGGGTCGGGTTTCTGTGCCGCAAGGCGGAAGCCGATAAGGCTTATAACAGAAGAACCGGCATCCGAAAGGTTGTTGAAAGCATCCGCTGTGACAGCGACGGAACCGCTTATAAAACCGGCGGTGAATTTTCCCGCAAAAAGAAAAACGTTTATTATGATTCCGACTGTTCCGCAAAGATAGCCATAGGCGGAACGGACTTCGGGGTCCTTATAATTCTGGTTGTTTTTTATGAAAATTTTTGAAAGAAGTTTTATCATTTTGTTCTCCGTATGTATAAAATAATACCGTCCGCTTCGGGACGGCGCTTTTTTGACAGATCAGTATCTTCCGCGGTATTCCGCTTCAATGGCCTCGACACGTTCGTTATATTCGTCGCGTTCCATCATTCCCGCATCATAAAGGCTTTTCAGCTGGTCAAGATAATGCTTTCTTTCGGAAGCGGCGTCCTTTGCGTGCATCTGATGAACCTGGCGATTATATTTTTCGTTTTTCGGCTGTTTTTGATCGGGTGAGGAATCGCCGAAAGTGTTGGTGAACATTTTTATAAGGGGCATTACGGCAAAAACGATTACTGCGATTATTACAGCAGGCAAAAAAATAAAAATATCTCCCATAAAA
The DNA here is from genome assembly GCA_045636625.1 of Oscillospiraceae bacterium. Taxonomy (GTDB): domain Bacteria; phylum Bacillota; class Clostridia; order Oscillospirales; family Ruminococcaceae; genus UMGS1668. Next base: position 18,070 of record JAZTXW010000005.1, on the reverse strand, counting down.
GCGGTCACCTCTTTCTTGTATTATATATTTATTTTATCATATTATTTCCGTTTTGAAAACATCTTTATCCCAAAATCATAAAAATTTGCTTGTAAAACAAAAATGTTTGTGATACAATAACTTCTGTTATGGGGGCGTAGCTCACCTGGGAGAGCGCGACATTCGCATTGTCGAGGTAACCGGTTCAAGTCCGGCCGTCTCCACCATTCAAAAAGTCTTGAAACTATGCGGTTTCAGGGCTTTTTCTTTTTATGCGGAAATTTCGGATTTTTGAGGCTTTCTAACACTTTTCTAACACCCGCCTAAACCGGCGACCTTTTTGGAAATTGCTTCACCAACAACTTTTTTTCGTGTGCTGTCAAGATGTCCGTAAATATTCATCGTGGTTCTTACATCCGAATGTCCGAGCCATTCCTGAATATCTTTCGGATTGAATCCGTCGTTTACAAGCATGCTGGCACAGCTGTGACGAAGTCCATGAAAGGTAATACTGGCAAGTCCGTTCCTTCTTACGATTTTTGTGAAGTGCTGCGAAACATAATCAGAGCTGAATCGGTGTCCGTCCGGCCACTTGAAAACATAGTCATTTTTATCATAACCATTTCCGAAAAAGCGTTCATTGGATTCTTCTTCGGCTTTTTCCTTTAAGAAAATCTCTTTTGCTTGCGGTAAAAGCGGATATGTTCTGTGACTTGAAAGCGTTTTAGTTTTGTTTTTTGAAATCTCTTTAGTAACTTTGGAAACGGTATATTTTATTTCCAATGTATCATTATCAAAATTGATGCTGTCCCATCTAAGCCCCAAAACCTCGCTTCTGCGAAGTCCATAAAGAGTGGTTATGTAAACGATGTTTCTCAATGGATCTCCTTCAAATGTGTCAATCAGATTTTCAAGCTGAACAGGAGAATAATAGTTTATATCCGGTTTTCTGCTTGGCGGAAGCTCAAGAAAATCACAAGGATTGGATTTTATATATTTTCGTTTTCTTGCGTAATCTAAAGTTTGATTAATGACATTCTTGTGCAATCTCATTGTACACGGAGATAAGCCGCCTTTGTTATCGCTTCTGCCTATCTGCATTTTTCTGTCAGCATACTGCTGAATATCCTCGGTCGTAAGTTCCTGAAGAAAGATTTTCTTCTTTTCAAAATATGGAATAACGTGGATTCTCGCGACCTGTTCATATGACTGGAAAGTTAACTCATCAATATAATTTTTCTTATAGTTCAGCCACGTTTTTATAAAATCCGAAAAAAAGATTTTCTCGGGATTATCCCCATACTTGCTTTCTTCCTCAATTAAAATTACACGGAGTTTTTGGTCCGCTTTTCTTTTATTCCCTTTGGCAGGTAAATCAAGGGATATCCATTTTTGTTTTCTTTTTCCGCCTTCTTTCATATTTAATACGGCATAATATTTATCGTTTTTGATTTGCAGACTTCCTGTCATGATTAGCTCCTTTCCGAAGCGTCAGAAATTCCACCACTATGAATTGCCGTAATTGCTGTTCCCATAAACGCTTCAAGGCAGATTTTAGGTATAAGGATCTGGCTGCGAACCCGCTTATAACCGATTTCGCCGTCTCTCACAAGCAGATACACAATCTTTCTGCTTACTCCTAATGCCTTGGCCGTATTTTTTACTGACAACACTTCCGGATATTCATCAAACACAATAAACCATCCTTTCTCTTTGCTGCATATATAATAATAAGACCTATAAATATAAAAATCCAATGTGCAAATTTTATTTTGCACACTGGATTTTTTATTTTTCTTCGTCATTACATTCTAATCCTAAACTGATATGTATTAATTTATCGATTTCTTTCATTTGTTTGTTACTCAATTTGCAAATATATTTTATGACCCTCTTTTTATCAACAGCACGAATCTGTTCCAAAAGAATCAAAGAATCTTTTTTGATTCCACATCTATGATTTAATTTGTAATGCGTCGGAATATGTTTTTTATCAAATTTTGTTGTTATGGACGCAACTATTACAGTATTACTATATTTATTTCCTTTATCATTTTGTATTACAAGTGCAGGTCTAATTCCATTTTCTTCCGAACCCATATTTTCGCCAAAATCAATATAATATATTTCTCCTCTCAGGTAATTCCAATTCAAATATAAACCTCCTTATTTTTACCCAAGCAGTAGAAAAAAATCTCTACTGCTTGGGTTATTAAGCCGAAACAAGCATATGCTTGCCCCTGCGCTTCTGACATTTGTTTTCCCTCTGTTCGGCACTGCTCCCCGAGGGCTGGCAGAAAAGCAGACTGTAAACGGCAATTTGCATCATGGAGCTTTTACTCTCTCCCGGGTTCTCCGGAAGCCGTCCCCATTGCTTTAGGCTGTGGCTGGGCGGAAGTATCTGGCTGTCCTTTGTCATTGCGATACAGCCTTGCCAATGGCTGTTTTATGATCGAGTGGTATCGCTATCGAATGAATTACGGCGCACTCACCAATGTCGCTTGCCGTTTTTTTCGGCCGGACAGCTAACGTATCTGCTTTTCTGGATATGCAGCCCTACGGCCTTTTCAAGGTAATCGGAGGTCGAAAAATGTCCTCTCAACTACTTAGCCGTTGAAAAGATGGTTTGCACGAAATATTTTTTAATTTTCAAGTAATTTTTTTAATTTTTCTAAAATTTTCTTTTTTCTGCTATGTATCGTTGAATAATGGACTCCTGTTTCTTTCGAGAGTTCCCTCTCGGTTTTATCTTGATAATACAAAGCTTCGATTAACGATCTTTCCGCAAAACTCAAAAGCAACAAACATTCTCGTAATTTTTCTTTCATCATTTTGTTTTCAACTAAGTTTTCTGTAGAACTACTTTCATCAACAAATTGTTCATTCAAATCACAAAGTCTTTCAAAAGAATCTTCTCTACTCGGATAAAAGAATACTTTTTCATTTTCTGAATCAATAACCATTATTTCTCGTTTTAGGTCATGTTCCATGTAGCGTTCTTTTCTCTCAAAATGGTTCATCACTTTTCTAATTTCTTTTTCTTTGTTTTTTGTCCCTACAATGTATCTTTTTATTTTATATCGTGACATTTTATGTCCTCCATTTCATCAATTTGTTTTGAACAAATATCAGAAACGGAGGAGCACGAATAAAAACTATGTCGTGCTCAAAATAAAAACAGCCATGCTCAAATTGCCAATAACGGCATTTTTTAAGCACGGCAGTTTCATATTCATAAAAATACTGAACTAACAGACCAGTATTTTTAATATAGTTTGCTTTGTAATTTACAAGGCTTTTTTTCTTAATTTTTCATCATATAAAACTAAAAGCACAATAAAAAGCACCTCCGGAAATAAAACTGATTTCCGAAAGGCACTAAAATAAGCTTCGGTAAAATCAAGTTTTTTTCTTTACCGAAGTCAATATTTTATATGACATAACACTTCATATATATTTGAAGTTATACGCCATTACCATACCACCTCTAAAGATTTAAATTATAAATTGGAGGTGAAGTGACGGTGCATAAAAAACATGACATATTAGGTGATGTAATCAAATCCGCAAGGCAAAGCTCAGATTTTACAATGGAATCTCTTGCTGCCAAAATTGGTGTTACCGAGAGACACCTATATCGTATTGAAAACGAAGGGCAAAAACCAAGTTATGATGTGCTTTATAAATTAATTCGTGAATTATCTATTGATCCGGATAGAATTTTTTACCCCGAGAAACAAAGCCAAAAATCTGAAATAGAAAATATAGTTAGAACTCTTTATAAATGCGATGACAGAGAGTTGAAAATTGTACGAACAATGATAATAGCTTTAACTGAGGTTGAGAAGTAATATTATATCTTAATATTAATAACTGGTTTTTCTAATAACAACAAATTTTCGTAATTTACAGAAAATCTTCTCAATTTGCAGAAACAATAGTTTTGGATAAAGTTTTCCATAGTAAAAAATAACTTTCCTTGGTTTTCAATAAAAACAAGTTATTGTTATAAATTTAATACTCATTCTACATCAAAATCAATCCGTTTTTCCGTCTTCCATTTTAAGAACAATGTCTGCCGCTTCTGCAACGGAAGGGTCGTGTGTAACGATTATGACACAGCGGTTTTCTTCGTGGGCAAGATTTTTAAGGATGTCAACAATATTGCGGCTGTTTTTGCTGTCAAGATTTCCCGTAGGTTCATCCGCAAGAATTATTTCACTTCCGCAGGCAAGCGCTCTTGCAATGGCGACCCTTTGCTGTTCACCGCCGGAAAGCATATTCGGAAGTCTTTTGAACTGTTCCTCTTTGATTCCGACTTTAAGCAGTTTTTCTTTTGCTGTTTCTTCTGCCTCTGTTTTGGAAAATTTCTTCACATAAAGCGGATATGCTGCATTTTCAAGCACTGTAAGGTGATAAAAAAGGTTAAAATTCTGGTAAATTACAGAAACATGGTTAAGACGGTAATTATCCCGGTCTATATCGGAGGTTGCACTTCCGTCAAATTCGATTTTTCCTTCGGAAGGGATATCAAGCCCTGCAAGAAGTGAAAGAAATGTGGTTTTTCCGCTTCCTGAAACGCCTACAACTGCATAGACCTTGCCCTGTTCAAATTCATAACTTACTCCGTTTACCGCCTTTACGGTCTGGAAAGAATTTCTGTATTCATAAAAAACATCTTTTGCGGAAAGGATACTCATTTTCATTCCTCCTTGTTCACAAGTTCCATAACATTGATTTTTAATATTTTAAGGGCGGCGATGGCTGTTCCGATTATGAAAACCGCCGTAACAATCACAGAATCCGTAATAACCTTCAAATAAAGATTTCCTTCGGCAGCGAGTCCGATTCCGCAGCCAAGAATCATTCCCAAAACTGCAAGTAAAAGCAGTTCTCCGATTACGAGGAAGAAAATCTGCGTTTTTTTCATTCCGATGCAGCGCATTGTTGCAAATTCGCGGATTCTTCCTTTTGTCGTAAGGAAACCCGCAAAAAATCCGATACACCCGCAGATTATCATCAGAACCGGAAGCACGATTCTGAGCATGCTAAGATTTGAATTGATTTCCGCGAGGCTTTTGTGATAGGTTTCATCCTGAACAAGAACGCCAAAAGTCAGTCCATCGTTTTTGTTCATAACATCCGGAACAACAAAGAATTCATATATATAATCCTTTGATTCTTCAAGTTTCGTGTTGTCTTTTATATCAAAAGAACAGGTCTTTGCATAAAATGCTATGGAAATTCCATCCTCAAAAGGCATAAAGAAAGGGCAATATATTATTCCGGTCGGACCGCCGTTTAAGATACCCACAATTTTTATTTCAGCTTCCGTGTTTTCATCCGGAGAAACGGTGATATATCCGCTTTCCGTAACCATATCCGGAGCGACAATGCACACCATTTCCTGTCCCTGCAAAACCTCTTCGTAATAGCCTTCATAAAATTCAACGCTGACGCCGTTTATCGGGTCGAGCAAAGAGTCTGAATCCGTTGAAAGGATCTTTCGGAGAACATGGTTTTCCGGGCTTAAAAGGGGGATTTCCGCCATAGCCCTTACATTTTTTACATAATCATCAAGAAAGCAGTCTCTTTCTCTTCTGTGCCCCATAAGCATTTCAACAAAGGCGGAAAGCATAGAAAGATTTCCAGAACTGCTTCCGCTGTAGTCCGTTACAACGCAGGAAATAACCGTATTGTTTATTGTGTTTTCAAGGGCTTCTTCTTGCCTTGAAATAAGACCGTTGAGCACAAAAGCCGAAACTGTTCCAGCGGTGGCAACCGCAATAAGAAGAATGCTTGCCACCCATCTTCGGCAAAGGGTTTTAAGTGTGATTTTCAAAAGAGAAAAGCCCATATTTGCAGTTCACCGCCTTTCAAAATCATTTTCTTTTAATCAGCCTGATTTCGGAAAATATTCCCGCAAGCAAAAAGCTGACAGCCGTGAGAATACAAAGGAGCACAGCTGCAATGAAAACAAGGTTTTTCGCATCAAGGGTAACAGCTTCCGAAAGGACGGACGAAGTCACCGTTCCGAAAAACACCGCTGCAAGAATCGTTCCGATAATTACCGAAAGTACTTCCTGCACAAAAAGAACCGCAAGTATTTCGTTTCTTGTTTTTTTGGCAGGTTTTCCGAGAAGACGAACACCCCGGATAACTGGCATCATTCTTCTGAAATTGAGGAAGAAGAAAAGCACGGAAACAAGCACCATAACACCTATTCCGAGAGTCATCATACGCTTTGCGTTGGCTTCAAGGGCAAGAAGGGTTTCCTCCATTTCGGAAAAACCCTGGTCGTTATATATAAACATATCGGGATAACCCTGTTCCGATATGTACTGTTCAAATTCATCGGTTTTACCATTTTCGACAATAAAGCTATTGAGAAAAGGTGTGTTGGGAACAATGTAGTTTTCCGCACCTGGAACGGAATTTTTCGGAGCATAGATTGTATCTGCGGTGGGAAGATATGTTCCGAACGGAAAACGTTCTCCGCTATAGATTCCCACAATTTCGTATTCATCGGAAAAACCGATTGCAGCATCTGGGTGCATAAGCGTTCTTTCAATAAAAGCTCCACGATTGCCCCCAAAAATTGAGTTCGTGCTTCCTCCGTTTGTATGAATCGTAAAATTGCCATACTCTTTGTCATAATAAAATTCCATTTCGACTTTATCTCCAACAGAAAGGCCGTTAAGCTCTGCAAAGGAGGCACTTACTATACAAACAGGCTTTCCTTGTTTATATTCATCCAAAGTGAAATATCTGCCTTCAATAAGGGTCGTTGCACCGGTATTAAAAGAATAAGCAGTTTTAATGCTGTCAGTAAGTATTACCGGAGCGGAACATTGGTTTATTTCGCACATAGGAAGAATTTCTTCTCTCCAGATTCTTCCGTTCTCACTTTCGATAAAATCCCAGGGATCGCCATCGTATTCAGCTTTCCATGTTATGTTTTCGTCAAAATAGCGATAAGAAGCTCCATCTTTTTCTGTATAAATCAGACTGTTTTCTTGCTGTATCAGCGCAGGATATGTAAAGAAGAAACGTCGCTGATTCCTTAACTGTGCATAGCCTTTTTCCTCATCTATATATACATTTTCGTGGTTTTTTACAATATCAATTTCGGTAACTACCTGATAATCATCGTAACTTCCGAAAAGGAGATAGTTTTTTCCTATTTCGTAAGGTATGCTTCCGTCCGCATTAAAAATATTTTGCAAATCAGAAACAGTATCAAGCTCCGGAAGATTTTCAAATGTTTCTGATCGGGAAATTATCTCTTCAACATCAAAATCCGCTACATAACTAAGTTGGTTTTGTATTTGTTCAGCCTCTATGCCGGTGCATTTTACCGCAAGTACACAGAGAGAATAAATATTACCGTCAAAAGTTCTGTTATATTCCGCAGGTGTTATACTGCAGGATGTTACAGCTTCCATCCCGGGAAGATATGCAGAAAGATATGCCCTTTCATCTATACCGATAAGCTTCGGGAACGATTTTGCCACATTGTATGCTTCTATCTGATTTACCATGTTTTCAATATAAGCATCTCTATTGGAAAAATCATCCTGCTTAGGCTGCTTCGGAACGGCAATGGAAACAAATTCAAGACTCACCTTTTCGTATTGCAGTTTTGCTGTGGAATAGGCGGAATAACCCATAGCGAAAAACGCGGCGGCAAGGGAAAGTAAAATAATCATCACCACAGTAAAAACCGGATTTTTTCGGTTTTGTTTCGTGAATATGTTCATTGTTCTTCCTCCTTTGAACAAAAAGCCTTTCATATATAAAGAGATGTTTTTTGAGGGAAACGTTGCATTTTTTAGAAATATTATGTGTGTTTTTTATTAAAGTAGCCTGCACCTGAAAAGGCACAGGCTACCAACTTGAATAGTGTTAAAGGGGAAGCCAACGACAACCACCATTATGAGAGAGACCAGATCCCGGACAATCTCTTTGATCTGTGTCACTAATAGAGTGACAATTATTGCAACGATAATACATAGTTTGAACATAACCATTGCATGTAGCATAATCTAATTCTTCAACGTGTGCTTTTGGTGTTTTAGATACTATGTCTTCATCCAGCTCGTTACAAATATTACATCTATACACTTTTGTCTTTACAAGATAACAATTACCATTTTCATTTGTATAGTAACTATCATCGTACAAATATGTTTTGCTGGGATGTGTACAGGCGTTTTCGGCGGCTACTGCCGTAAGGCTTACTGCCATAATCATAACAATAGCCAAAATAAGAGACGTTACTTTTCTCATAATTTTACCTCCTTTTTCTTGTTTGGATTGTGAACTAAACAAAGTGGTTAGAACATTGGACTCACTCCTTAAAAAGACCGGTCTCTCTAGTGATTTCAGTTTATCAGAATCAATCATTTCAATAAATAGTTTGAACACAACTTACAAAAAAAACGCATAATTTACAGCTATTCTTTTTTCAGAACAGATTTATCATATCGTACTTAAACTAGTTCGAGATTAATTTATTGCAAAAATAATATAAATATAATATAATAATTACTATTATAAGAATAATCATTCTTGTTTATAAGAACGATATAGTTATTATAATTAACGTATCGGAACGGTACAATATTATTGAGGTGAACTATTGTGCCGACTGATATTTTAAGATACTTAGGTAAAACTTTAAGAGCTGCACGAAAGAAAGCCAAATTAACTCAGGAAGGTCTTTCTGAAAAAGTTGGTATATCAACACGCCATATTGCAAAAATTGAAAAAGGCGTTATGAATCCATCTTATGAAATCCTTTATTATCTTGTTAACGAGCTTGATATTTCTGCAGATAAACTCTTTAATACAAACATGACCGAAGATAATGAGCGTTTGAGCAATCTTTTACATTATTACAATTCTTGTGAACCTCCGGAACAAGAAATTATTTTAAATGTTGTAGAATGTTTATCCAAAAGTTTCAAAAAGTAAAAATAAAATGTAACAAAAATTAAAGTTGTTTGTTAATATATGTTGGAGGTGATTTATTGCTTTCTTTTGTGATTTGTGACGATAATTACGAAATAAATGATGATTTGGCTGAAATAGTCCAAAATTATGCAGAAAAAAACAACCTCCAAATTCGTGTGCAGCAATATTATGATGGTGATGTTTTAGTACAAGACAATCCTTTTTTTGATGTTTTGCTTTTAGATATCGAAATGCCAAATCTAAACGGTATTGAAGCAGCAAAAAGGATCCGTGAAAAATCAAAATGGGGACAAATCGTTTATATTACAAGTTATGCAGACTATGCCCGTGTAGCTTATGAAGTTCACCCATTTAGTTTTATAACAAAACCATTTGATGAAAAAGATATTGAACTGATAATCAGCGAAAGCATTCAATATCTCAATAAAAAATCTCCCAGTAAAAAATTTACTATTTTTTCTGAAACCGGTGCTAAAACTATTCCTTTAGACGATATTTATTATTTTGAAATTTACGAAAGAAAAATTCGTGTTGTATGTAAAACTGGGAAATACACATTCAAAGGTAATTTAAATGATCTAGAATCAAAATTGGACTCTTCATTATTTGGTTGCCCACATCAAAGTTTTCTTATAAATTTCATGCACATTGAAAAAATAAAAGATTACAATATTTATATTGCAAACGGTGATACTGTTCCGCTTTCTCAAAAAAGGGCTGTACAATTTAAAGAAAAGTATTATACTTATCTTGAAAATACATTCTATCTTGTTTGAAAAAAGGAAACGGATTATATGGACATTATAGTTTTTGCAATTACAAATATTCTTCCGGTTTTGGTTGTTACATATGTTTCGTACTATTTTATGAAACAAGTATATAAAGAGAACAGCAAATATTCCTCTAAACTTTATTTTGGAGTTTGGAGTATATTTGCTGTTTTTTATATGTTAATTATTCAGTTACAGCTTGGAAGCATTATTATGACCGCATATGGCATAGTATCCATGCAAATAATTTCGCTTTTTTACTGCAAAAAAAGATTTAAAGTCTTTTATAATCTACTATTCTATCTGTATTTAATGATTTTAGATATTTGTTCAATTCCTCTTGTTTCTATAATTTTTAATGCCGATACCCAAGCCGTTGTTTCAACGCCATTTCTTCGTACCGCCACCCCAATAATTAGTGGTATTATTATGATTGGCTCTGTTAGATTGATCATTCATTGTTTTACGGCGACTGAAGTTTCTTCTATAGGAAAAAGAATAAATGTTGTCTTTTCATCAGTTTTATTCTGTGAAGGAGCATTACTTTTATATGGGATTTTTCTTTCTTCTGAGAATTCTATAAACAACAAATATTTTCTATTTACTTTATTTTTCTTTATGGCATTTGATGTTTTAGGAATTTATTTATATAGACTTTTAAATATTGAAAGTAAGCTTCAAAAAGAACTATCGCTTGCAAAACAAAAAGATGAGTTGGAGTATAAACATTTTCAATCATTACAAGAAGAATATGATAAATCAAGAAAAATTTTACACGATATAAAAAATCATATAATTACACTTGAAAGTTTGAGCGCTTCCTCAAATGGAGAAATACCACAGAAATACATTGAAGATTTAATAGAGAAAATTAATGAATCTGGATACATATTCAAATCTAAAAGTAGAATTATCACGGTACTTTTAAGCGAAAAAATATCGTTGGCCAAAAAAGAAGGTATTACTTTTTCTGTTCAAGTTCAGGAAGTTCCGTTTGAAACAGTTTCGGAGCTGGATTGGGTAACTATATTAGGAAATGTTTTAGATAATGCTATTGAGTCATGCATTCGTGCGCATAAAAATGAATGTAATATAAATCTTTACATACATAAATATCAAAATATGATTATTATACGTATAGAAAACACGCTTGCTGAAAAACCTGTGATAGAAAACGAAAGATTCAAATCTTCCAAAGAAGGACATTTGGGTGTTGGCCTCTCTAATGTAAAGGAAGCTGTGGAGAAATACGGCGGTGAAACAAACTTCAGTTATGATGAAAATATTTTCAAAACAAGAATTATAATTCCTATTTAATGACATGATACAATAAATTTAGCTATAAAAATGTAAATTTCTACATAATTATCACTTTTATTTTTAAATCCAGTAATATATAAATAAGCTGTTAAAGCTAATTTAATAAAGAGGTGATTCTTATGAAAAAATTTAAAAACACAATTATGAAAACTATCAGTAAAATTGTTTTCAAAGAAGCTGAAAAATCCGCTAATTCTACTTGTCCATCATTCAATTATCAGCCGAAAGCACCTAAAGAACTTAAGAATCTCCGCAAAGATTAATTAAACAAATGGACGATGTAAATAATTACATAGTCACATATTTGGTAGATAACCATTTGGTAAAAAAAGAAGAAGCTCCAATATATCAATATGGATTTTCAATACTGTTTCTCAAAATTACATACTGGATAAGCTTTCTAATCTTTGGATTATTTTTTGATGTTTTTATTGAAACAGTAATTTTTCTTCTGATGTATTCATGGATCAGAGTGTATGCCGGTGGTTATCATGCTTCAAGAGTGTCAAAATGTTATATTATTTCACTGGGAACTGTAATTATAAATGGTTTTCTTTGTACAAATTATGAGTTCTTCGAAAGTCTGTTTATAGATGAACTGATTTTCATTGTATCATGGATTTATATTTTTATTTTTTGTCCCGTAGATAATAACCACAAAAGATTAGACATGCTTGAAAAAAAGAGATTCAGAAAGCAAACACACATCATTATGATTATTTATCTTACTGCATTAATCTTTTTGCTGCTCAATCCTTCGATTTTACCTAAAATCAGAATAATGATTGAGTATATTGTAACGATAGAATCGGTAATGATGTTTGCCGGAAAAACAGCTTTAAGAAAAGGCAACGAATGAAAATCCGTTGCCTTTTTTACTTCATTTTAATTTATCTGTTTTCAACTATAAATATTTATGTTGCTAGCACTTTATCACACAATGTATAGCAATATTATTATTATTGAAATTTATCGTTTTTTACTGTATAATTAAACAAAAGAAAGAGGTGTAGTGCTTTTGAGCCATGACATTTTAATTCGTATCGACCACAAAATTGAATCCTCTTTTTACGCAACACTTTTGGAATATATTGGTGAAAACAACAATAAAATTCACAAAAAAGAAAGTAATAAAAAAAATGGTGTGCGTATTATTTTAAAATATTCTAATGGTAAAATAACTAAAAGGCAAATCAAACGTTGGGCACAATCCAAACACCGTTTTTTGTGTGAAGCAATTGTAATGGACATTGATCCTTCTATCAATATTTATAATGCTTTGCTTACTAGCCTTACTTTAATGGATTCCGCAAAAAAAGAAAACGCAAGAAAACTTTTAAAAAGCTATTTTGAATGTATCAAACAAAATAACGAAAAATATAGTCATCGTCTCACTATCTTAGGTGAAATTTATAGAATTCTTGAAATGGATGCACATATTTGCAATAATTCGAATACTTTGTGCAAGGCTCTAAAAAAAGCCGATAATATTTTTTAATTGGTGATTTATATGTTTAAAAATAATTCTCATAGAAACTTTGAGTGGTTTGAAGCTTCTTTTACTAAAAAAATACAACATATACTTAACGAGAGTAATAAAGATAATATTTCATGGGTTCGAGATCTATTTATTTCAATACTTTTGACTATTATTCCACTCATTTGTGAATTAATTTTATCTTTACAGCCCGAATATTGTCAAACTTGTGCAACAGAGATTAACAGTATTTCTATTCAAACAAAATTTATTTATATTATATGTATTTGCCTTGCTTCAATTTCAATACTAGGACTTGTAATATGGATTGGAGTCTGTATTTGGAAGTATAACAAAGCTATCCAAAAATTCAAATCTCGTATTATTCCACACACAATTAAAAATAAATATTCCTTTGATGAAAGCGTATTTTATTTTGATAATGATATTTGTAATGATTTGATTTTATCAAAACATTATATAACATTATCATTAAATGAACCGGATAGTGCAAGTAAAGAATTTTATCTTATTGAGGCATTGCACTATTATTATAAATCCATACGAAGATTTAATATAGTCTGCCATTCACATAGTGATTCAGAATTGCAAATTCTTTTTTCATCCGATAGAGCCGAAACGGATAAATATATTGAGATAGTTCGTTTAACAAACTATCTAACATTAATAAAATCGGCTATAATACCTCTAGATCCAAGCATTGACCATTCAATTTACGATAGTATTTTAAAATATAATGACTCATTCAGCATAATAGTTTCAACTTTTAATACTGCGTATTCCAAATTACAAACGCAACTTACGGAAATCCATCGATTTGCTGAAAGTAACAACGATTTAATTCAAATCGTAAAAGAAATTAAAAATTATTAAACCAACTAATAAATTCATTAATGTACTTTTTTAACAATTATTATACTTTTTGGAAGAAGTGAAAATATGGGAAAGAATAAAAAACATATTTCAAACTATAATTCTAAACCTGCAATTGGTAAGGAACCTGTAAAAACATCCGTTCTAGACCATATGCAGGATGGAAATGAATATTCTAGTATAATAAAATTAACTAATGTAAATATTGACGCTCGCACTGAACTTTTACGTAGTCTCAATGAAATATCAGAAATAAGGAAACGACCCACTATTTGTTATATAGCTAATGTTGTTAATAATAGTATTTCACAATCTATTTCTATCGACAATTCCGATGATACCCCTTTTTTAGAAACATTAAATAGCATTCCTTTGGACCAAAAAGATATTGATATTATTTTGGTTACACCTGGTGGTTCAGCTGAAATTGTTGATCATTGGGTAAAATTATTACGAAGCAGATTCAATAATATTTCTTTTATTCTTCCATATAAGGCCATGAGCGCAGGAACGATTTTTTGTATGTCTGGCGATGAACTAATAATGACCGATTCTGCATTTTTTGGTCCTATTGATCCTCAAGTCCCATCAAAAAATGGACGCTATGTTCCTGCACAATCAATACTAACACTCCTTGCGGAAATTCAAAAACGCGGACAAGAACAAATAAAAAGGGGAGTGCAACCAAACTGGACCGATGTTCAGATTTTACGAAATTTAGATGCGAAAGAAATAGGAAATGCTTTAAATGCAAGTAACTATTCAATAAATTTAGTTTCAAATTACCTTAAAAATTACAAATTTAAAGAATGGCAAAAACACAAAGATGGTTCGGATGTGACGGACAAAGATCGTGAACAGCGTGCTAACGAAATTGCAGCACAATTATGCGAACATTCAATTTGGCTATCACACTCAAGCAGAATAACTCGTGAAATGGCTTGGAATACTTGCCATTTAAAAATTACATATCCTGAAAGCATCGGATTAACTAAATCCTTGAAGCGCTTTTGGGCTCTTATGTGTTTTTTACTTGAAAAATCTTTAACAATAAAAATATTTGCAAGCTCATGCGATTATACTCTCTTTCGAGGTCAAGCTCAACAAAAATAAAATTTTGAGGTTACTTTGCTATGAATAAAACTGAAATTTTCAAACAAATGGGATGGAGTTCGGAACTAATTAAACATTTTACAATTATTGATGATGATAATGAATTGAACAATTTAATTTTAGATGAAGATACCAAAATATATGAATCGAATACTACAACTATTGAATTTGCAACTCAAAACGGTGGTGTAAATATAAATATTATTATTTAGATTATTTTTGACCTATAGAACGTTCTAATTGATACGTTGTGTGTTATTTTAATGCAAATATGGGCTTTATTAACATTTTTATCAGAATGGCACCCCATACCCAAATATCTCATAATGTCCAACACTGTAGCTTCTTCTCCTACAGGAATCGTCGGAGTTGCCTTCAATGGTATAAACCATTCCGTTCTCAACCTTTTCTACGATACCAACATGATTAGGCCTACCGTCTTGACCGGTGATTTTTTCATCCCAATCGAAGAAAATTATCATTCCCGGAACAGGTTCTGCATAACCATTAACCCATTGTCCTCTGGACTGAAACCAGTTTACACCTATAGCACAGCTTGCAAATTTTGGTATGATTCCATTTTCAATGTAGCCACATTCGTTTGCACACCAGCTGACAAAGCAAGCGCACCAGTCAACTCGCTCGCTGAAGCCATACCATGACCAGTAAGGCTCACCGCCTACATTGCCGATTTGAGATTGAGCAACAGCAACAATCATATCATCGCTTTGCCCTGCAATTCCATAAAGAACCCTAGTCCACAGCTCGTCGTTTTCTTCTGAAAGTAAAGCGTCGAGCTGTTCTTTTTGTTTGCGGTCAAAGTTATACTCATCAGCTATTTCATAGGCAGTCTTGTGATTTACTGTTATAAAAAGATAAGTACGTGTTTCTGTGGTTTCTGTTTCGACGATATTCCCGTTCCCGTCATCAGATTCGACTATAACTGTTTCTGTTATTTCTTCTGTACGGAAAGATATTTCATTCATTTCCCAGAATATCTCCCGGAGGATTGCTTCCTTTTCATCGGTTATAGTAGCCACTTCTTGTCCGTTTATAGGATCTGTTGTAGTCTTTACAGCATATACAGCAAGAACCTCTTTCCATACAGTACGAGAACCCGACATCTCTAGAACATCATAAGGATTCTCAAACTTTATTTTTTCTATCTCTGCGAGATACTCATCATTGATTTCCCTGATTACTTTCTGCATAGTTTCTACTCCGGTATCTTCGTTAGAAAAGAAAATACCGAATGAAGAACCAACCAAAAGTCCTATAAGCATAATGATTAGAATAATCATAACAGCAACCCAGCCTCCTGCAGCAATAGCGGTAACCAATGCTTTTGTCGCTGCGATTATTCCTTTAACCATTGATTTACCTGCAACAAAAACAGCCTTTCCTGCGGTATAAATTGCATTTACGGTTTTCTTTGTTCCTTGAATAATAGTCTGCGGTGCTTTAACTACCGTATGGGACGCCGTGGTCGCCGTTTTGGTTGTTTTGATGGTTGCTTTTGAAGTTTGTTCCACAGTTTTAATAGATGTTTTACCGCCTTTCACGGCTGTTTCTTTGGCCGTAAAAACGCTCGATCTTGTTTTGATTTCACTCTTTGCAAAATCAGCAGAAGCTTGGGCAGATTCTTTCGTTTTTATGGTATTGTTCACAGATTCAGCTGTTCTCTGTTCAAAAGCCATTTCAGTTCTTTTCTCTGCTTGTTTTACGGCATACTCTTTAGCACGTTCCTGCGGATTGGATTTAGGAGAATTATATTGTGTTTTATAAGAAGAACCGCCTGTATATTGGCGGTTCTCTTTTGTTTCAGATCCATAAGAAGCAGAATGAGCACGGGGATTATCCCCGTGCTCAAAATGTTCTTTCGTTTTTATGATATTTTCTTTTGTGGTTTCAAAGCCTTTTCTTCCGTGCTCATCGAATTGATAAGTGGCTTCAACACTAACTGTTTCAAATGTTTCTGTAATCTTATCGGAAGCATATTCCTCCGGAGAATTTTCTTCCGCGTAATAACTGTGCTCGCCGCTTTGCTTTGTTCGGATATATGCGTCTTTCATTCGTTCTGAAAGATTGGCTGATTTATCAAGGACTTTTATTGAGTTACCAACAACAGATTCTTTTGTTTTAATATGATTCATAAAAGCGTTCCCTTTTAGTATAATTTGTGTGTTTTATATAATAAAATATAATTATGTGTTTTGAG
Source organism: Oscillospiraceae bacterium (assembly GCA_045636625.1). Lineage (GTDB taxonomy): Bacteria > Bacillota > Clostridia > Oscillospirales > Ruminococcaceae > UMGS1668. The sequence continues at coordinate 1,323 of JAZTXW010000005.1, read as the reverse complement.
TGTATGTTAAATGTAAAATGTTGAATGGATATTAATATAAACGACTTCTTAAATGCATTCATCTTGGAAAAAAATAATAATTGTAGTATCATATAGTTGAAATTATAATAAAGGGGAGTTTTAAATGACACACGGTTTAAATAATGATTTTCTTTATTCTGCAAAAAAGATTATCGTTAAATATACTAATGGCGTGGAAATTAAAGAGTTCAGAGGAACTGGTTTTTTTGTTCAAAAAGAAGAGGAACTTTTCTTTGTCACTAATAGACACATGGTTGAACTAGAATATTTAAATCCAACATACAAAGGATATATTATTTCAGAGTTTAAAATCGAAAGTTTTGAAGAAATTGATCCTCATGGTATACCAACTACTTTAAAAACTGTTTCAATAGCAAACTGGAAAGATTTTAAATATCACCCAAATACATATAATGATATTGCTTGTCTTAAAACCCCTAAAGTGATAGGTGATATGAAAATAATATATCCAATTCCATACTCGATGGTTGCTAGCGATGACTGGATAAATCAAAAACTGTCGGTTTGCGATACAATTGCATACCCCGGGTTTCCAGAATGGTATGATAGACAAAATAATACACCAGTTTTTAGAATGGGAACATTAGCGAGTGATCCTCGCCTTAACTATTCATATACTCCTGGAGCTCCAATTGCTTCAAGAATTGCTTATGAGGGGTTTTCTACGGGAGGAGCATCTGGTAGTCCTGTTTTTTCCACTCAACATGGATTTAAAACTGGTGGAGGAATATCTGCTCCGGAAGATTTTTATCGAGAAGTTAAACTTATTGGGATAAATGCTGGCCATTTTTCTGATCAAACCGGACACTCTGGAATTTCATATATGTTCAAATCTTCTGCAATTTTAGATTTGATTGATTCATTATGAAACCATATTAATCATTTGGTATTATGAATCTCATAATTTTATAATTTGATGTTTTTTGCATATTTTTATTATTAAAAGCTAATCCCCTGCACTTGCAGGGGATTTTTGCTATATCAATTATTTTAATGGTGCATTGCCCACACATTTAGCCACAACCACGATTCTGCCGTCTGTCTGGCTATATTCGCAGGTGGAAAGAGTAAGAAGTCTGTCGCCATATTCCACATCAACACCAGTTTCATAAAGCTGAAGGGATTTGCAGGTTTCGATATATTCATTGAAATCCGCTTCGTCTTCTGCATTTACAAACTGGAAGTATTTGAATCCTGCATCGTTATATGCAACGGTTTTGAATACTGCAACGATTTCGTATCTTCCGTAATCAAGAAGAGTATCAAACTGAATATATTTGT
>JAZTXW010000004.1:0-2473 GCA_045636625.1 Oscillospiraceae bacterium | reverse complement strand
TTGCATTCTTCTTCAAGTTTAAGTGCGCCGGAAGCAACACAGCCGCCGCCGCCGCAGATCATAAGATAGATTTTGCCGTCGGAACCGTTGAATTTGGAATCAAGAAGTTCCTTGCAGACGGCTGCTCTTGCAAAAAGTTCTTCGGGTGTTCTGATCATGCTTCAGCAGCCTCCTTTGCTTTATATTCATCAACAATTCCCTGAACCTGGCTTACTTCAACATGGGGATAAACTTTTCCGTTGATAGTAACAGCCGGAGCGATTGCGCATGCGCCGATGCAGCGGAGCGCATCGATGGTGAAAAGACCGTCGTCGGTGGTTTCGCCGGGTTTGATTCCAAGAATTTCGGAGAATTTGTCAACAATCTGCTGTGCGCCTTTAACATAGCATGCAGTACCAAGGCAGCAGCCGATTACGTATTTTCCATTGGGTTTAAGAGAGAAGAAGGAATAGAAGGTAACTACACCATAAATCTCTGCAACGGAAATTCCGGTGCGCTCGGAAACAATTTCCTGAACCTCAAGCGGAATATATCCATATTCTTTCTGGATATCGCTGAGGATCATGATGAGCGGAGTTTTTTCGTTTACGTATCTGTCGCAGATCTCATTGATCTTTACAACAGCAGCTTCGCTGAGATGAGCCATTTTTTGATTTCCCCCTTGAATAAATTTTTACTAATCCACAAAAACGGAAAAGAATTTTTTATAAAAACAAATCTTTTCCCATTCTTTTAAATTATAAAACAATAAAAAATAAAATGCAATAGCGAAACTGCGATTTTGTTAATAAAATAACTAATTTTTGTGCATTTTCCCTTCTAATTTATAGAAATACCCCGAATTTCGTCCAAACAGGTTAGAATACACTAACTTTGTGCTTTTTTATAACCGCGGCTAAAGTTAAGTTGTTAACAACTTTTAACATTTACTTCATTGAATTTTTCCGGTTCAGATGATATACTTTGCTTGAATTTATGAATTTTATATTTTATTTCGGTCAACAATCGTTCAGGAGGTTTTTCCATGAATTATGACGTTATTATAATAGGCGCAGGTCCGGGCGGAATTTTTTCCGCTTATGAACTTGTTAAAAAAAATCCCGAACTTAAAGTTGCGGTTTTTGAAGCCGGACATTCCCTTGAAAAACGCCGCTGCCCCATCGACGGCGATAAAGTAAAAAGCTGTATTGCCTGCAAAACCTGCTCGATCATGAGCGGTTTCGGCGGTGCCGGCGCTTTTTCCGACGGAAAATACAACATCACCAACGATTTCGGCGGAACCCTTTATGAATATATCGGCAAGAAAAAAGCTCTTGAGCTCATGCATTACGTCGATGAAATAAACATGACTTACGGCGGAGAAGGAACAAAACTTTATTCCACCTCCGGAACAAAATTCAAAAAACTCTGTATCCAGAACGATCTTCATCTTCTCGATGCTTCCGTACGTCATCTCGGAACCGATATAAACTATATCGTGCTCGAAAATCTTTACAGCTTCCTTAAGGAAAAAGTCGAATTCCTTTTCGATACTCCCGTTGAGCACGTTTTCGCAAGCGAAAACGGATACGAAATCAAAACCGCTTCGGAATCCTATTTCTGCAAAAACTGCGTAATTTCCGTCGGCAGAAGCGGAAGCAAATGGATGGAAAAAGTTTGCGTGGAAATGGGGATCCCCACAAAATCCAACCGCGTTGATATCGGCGTGCGCGTTGAACTTCCTGCGGAAGTTTTTTCCCACCTTACGGACGAACTTTACGAAAGCAAAATTGTTTACCGTACCGAAAAATACGGCGATCTTGTCCGCACTTTCTGCATGAATCCGAAAGGCGCTGTTGTTAACGAAAACACCAACGGAATAATAACCGTTAACGGACACAGCTATGAAGACCCGGCAAAACAGACCGAAAACACAAACTTCGCTCTTCTTGTTGCAAAACATTTCTCCGAACCTTTCAAGGATTCCAACGGTTACGGCGAAAGCATTGCAAAGCTTTCCAACATGCTTGGCGGAGGAGTTACCGTCCAGCGCTTCGGCGATCTTATCCGCGGCCGCCGTTCCACCCAGGACCGAATCGACGGAGCATTTATCACCCCCACTTTAAACGCAACCCCCGGCGACCTTTCCCTTGTTCTTCCCAAACGAATCCTCGACGGAATCGTTGAAATGATCTATGCTCTTGATAAGGTTGCGCCCGGAACAGCCAACGACGACACCCTTCTCTACGGTGTTGAAGTCAAATTCTATAACATGGAAGTTGAAGTCAATGAAAAACTCATGGCCGAAAAATATGACGGTCTTTATATAATCGGCGACGGAAGCGGAATCACCCATTCTCTTTCCCATGCCTCCGCAAGTGGCGTTCTCGTCGCAAGGGAAATTGCAAAATAAATCCCGTGCACAAAAAAACAAAAGCCGTGCTCATAACGAGCACGCCTTTTTTTATTAGCCTCCCTTGTCAAAGGGAGGGGG
>JAZTXW010000003.1:0-7270 GCA_045636625.1 Oscillospiraceae bacterium | reverse complement strand
TTTCGGGACGAACGCTGGACATGGAAATTCCTCCTATATATAATAAAGATTTTAGAGATTCCTAATAAAATTATTATACTCACATAAAAGCGATTCCGCAAGATTTTTATAAAAAAACACAAGATTTTTTTCTGTCATATTGACAAAATTCCGCATAATATGATTTAATCTGTTTAAAGAAAATTTTAAATAGCTTGGAGGGCGGAACCTTGGCAATAAACGAAGTTCTTTCCGCTTTGGCGGAAGAAACAAGGCGAAGAATTTTGCAAAAACTCCGTGAAGGAAAAATAAATTCCGGAGATCTTGCAAATTCCATCGGAATTTCGCCTCAGGCCCTTTCATATCATCTTGCAAAGATGAAAAAAGCGGGGCTTATTTATGAAACAAAAGAAAAGAATTTTATATATTACGAACTTGATTTAACCGTTCTGGATGAAGCAGTTCTTTGGATAAGCACTCTTAAAGGGGGAGAAAACAATGAAAAATAAAAAAGCAATTTATTATGCGCTGATGTTCCTTCCGCTTTTGATTGCGGTCATTGCGCTTCCTTTTCTTCCGGAAAAAATTCCGGCGCATTATAATTTTGCCGGAGAAATTGACCGCTGGGGAAGCAAATATGAAACGCTTATTTTTCCGATTTGCACCATAGCGATGGGATTTTTCATGCTTTGGATGGCAAAAATTTCCGCCAAGGACGAAAATGGCGGAAAGAACAACGAAAAAATTGTTTTATATACCGGAATGGGTATTTCGGTTTTATTTACAGTGGAACATTGTTATTCTCTCTTCATGAGTTTTAAAGCCGGATCAGCCATGAGCTATTCCAACGAAGTTGATATAAATCAGCTTTTTTGCATCCTTCTCGGAATCGGCATGGTGATAATCGGAAATTTCATGCCGAAACTCCGGAACAATTCCGTAATCGGACTTCGCACGCCCTGGAGCATGAAAAACGACGTGACATGGAAAAAGTCCCAGCTTTTCGGCGGTGTTTCCTTTATGATATGCGGAGCGATTATGGTGATCCTTGGGATTTTTATGGAAGGTTTTTCCGCAATGTTCGCTTCTTTGGGAATTCTGACAGCGGATGCGGTGATCTGCGTGATATACAGCTATAAAATCGCGAAAAAATATTAAAAATAAAAAACGGCACGCATGGCGTGCCGTTTTTATTATTTACCCGAAAAATCAGATTTCGACGATTTCGCCTTCCTGACCGCAGATTCCGGCTGCGTTTGCTTCATCGGTATCGATGTGCATTGCAAGTGCGGAAGTGGGGGTTACCCTTACGAGAACGTCGCCGAAAATGGTGGAACGTTCCGGAGAAGCGATTTTTACGTTTACGATCTGTTTGTCTTTAACGCCAAGTCTTTCAGCATCTTCAGGAAGCATGTGGATATGGCGCATTGCGATAATAACGCCTTCGGAAAGTTCAACCTCGCCGCAAGGTCCCACAACTTTGCAGGGTGCGGAACCGCCAAGGTCGCCGCTTTCGCGGATAGGGGCGGTGATTCCGATGGAACGTGCATCGGTAAGAGAAATTTCGACCTGGGTCTGTTTTCTGGTGGGTCCAAGGATTGTTACACCGGAAAGGGTGCGTTTCGGACCGACGATATCAACTTTGTCGAAAGTTGCGAACTGACCGGGCTGGGAAAGTTCTTTTCTGAATTTAAGTTCGTATCCTTCGCCGAAAAGTGTTTTAAGGTCGGCTTCGGAAAGGTGAACGTGGCGTGCAGAAGTTTCTACAATAAAAGTTTTGCTCATATTTTCCTCCAAATGGGTATTATTACGGCAGTATTATACAATAAGTTTTGGAATAAAACAAGAAAAAAGCCGTTTTTTATCAAAAAACGGCTTTTTTTGCAAATTTATTGTTTTGCCCAAATTATAAAAAGCAATACGGAAATGACAAAGTTTCCTGTACCCATAATAAATCCAACGTTTCCAACGGAGCAAAAACCAACCACAGCCGCCGCAAAAAATATAATTGAAGCTGCAAGATAAAGCGGAGATTTTGTCCCAATTTTCGGTTTTTTATAATAGAGAACGGCGGAAATTATTCCCGCAAGAAGAAAAATCGTTCCGGCAATCCAATAAACAATGTCCAGATCCGAAAGGGCGATTATATAAAGCAGCGCCGACATTGCCAGAAGCCCGAAAATATAAACAATAAAAATCGGATTTTTCTTTCTGATTTTTGTTTTTTCATTTTCAGGATTTTCCAAAGGCTTTTCAATTTCGTCACGAAGAAGATAATCTGCAGAAACTGAAAAAATATTGCTTATCTGAAGAAGATTAGGTGAATCCGGCATTGTTTCTCCACTTTCCCAGCGGGAAACTGCTTGGCGCGAAACACCCAGTTTTTCCGCCAATTCCTCCTGAGAAAAATTGCTTTCTTTTCTGAGTTTAAGAAGTTTTTCGCCGAAAGTCATAAAAACGCCTCCTTTGATGAACCAATTTTAACAAAAAACGGTCCTTGCCACAATAACTTTTGCGTAACAAGGACCGCAACTTTATGTAACATCGGCGCTTTATCCGATTTTTGCTCCGCCCCATTCGACCGCAACGAATCCCGTTCTTTCCAAAGAGGAAAGTTCCTGCGGTTCAATTTCGATAAATTCATCAAGAGGCTTCCAGGCCATAAAAACACGGATAAGGGTATCCGGCTCCGGAGAAATTTCAAGTTTCGCGGTTTTGGTATAGGTTTCGCTCTGGAAGGAAATCAGATTGTATTCATTGATAACCATCTGCGGAAGCCAGTATATTATGAACTCGTTTGCTTCCCTTTCGGAAAGGCCGAGTTTTTCAAGAGCCGTTTCAAGAAAATCTGCTGTCTCTGCTCCGGGAACGCAGAAGCCTTTTGAAAAATCGTATTCCGTTTCGGAAACACCTTCCCAGAAAAGGCAGTAATACTCCCTTCCGTTTTCGTCAAAAAGCGTGCCGTCCGGCATTGCGGTAACTTTCCAGCCGCCGTTATATTCCGGATATGTCGCGGTAAGCTTTCCATCGAAATCAAGGTTTATAGAAATTTCCGTTTCTTTCTCCGGGTAGAGATAAATTACGGGTTTGCGTTCAAGAGGTTCTTCCAAAAGCAAATTATCATCTTTTTTTCCGCAGGCGGAAAGCAGAAGGCTGATACAAATCAAAAAGGCAATTATTTTTAAATATCTTTTCATAAAAAACTCCCCTTTCATTATAATAGTGCAGAAAAAACGTGATTTTGCTGCAAAAAAGGGCGGAAAATTCCGCCCTTTTTAAAATCAACTCTGATACATACTGGGATATGCGGGTCCGTAAGGGGTTCCGCCGGTGTAATCTTCATAAAGCGTTGCAAGAACGTCCTTAAGGATAGCGAAAGAACGCATGCTTCCAAGAGCGAGAACGTCGATATCAACGTTGTAAACTTTGTCGCCTTTAACGGCGGTTTTGCCTTTATAAAGGTCGCTGGTTTCAAGATCGATAAGATGGATATCGGGATTAAGGAAAATCGCTTCGGGGTCAAATTCCTTCCAGTTTTCCTCCGGAAAACTGTATCCGGAATATGTTTCAGCGGCGTTTTTGATTCCGGCAGCGGAAAGAAGTTCGTGCGCCATGGTATCGCCGGTTACCATCATATAATCAAGAGAACGGATGAAGACAGAGGTTTTCTGTTCACCGGAATACGCAAGGGAAGAAAGGGCAAGGTCATATTCCGCAACGTAGGATTCTCCGAAAGAAATTCCGTCAACAGCGCCTTTGAAGAAAAGCGCGATATCTTTATAAAGGGTGCGGAGTTCATCAAGGTTTTCCGGCGCCTTGATATCGACAACGGTTATGTTCATCTGCTGAAGTTCGATGAGGAGACTTTCTTCAAATTTTGCGAAGGTGAGGAGATATTCCGGTTCGGCTTTTCTGATAGCTTCCATATCCGGAAGACGCACGGAACCGATTTTCGGTTTTGATTCCGCGCCGGAAAATCCGCAGAATTCAGGAACAGCGCAGATTTTTTCGGAAAGTCCCATATCAAAAATATATTCGGCAAGAGCGGGAGAAGCAACAGCAACTTTTTCCGGAGCGCTCTTTATCTCTGTTCCGAAGGCGGTTACGGGCCAGTTGGGATCGACCGATTCAAGAACTTCCGGTTCTTCGTCGGAAGGTTCTTCTTCCGGCTTGCTGTTTTCGGAAACGATTTCATAAATCATTTCTCCGAAGTTTGATATATCTTCCATGATATCACATCCGGAAAAACTCAGGACGAGGATTCCCGCAAGAAAAAACGAAAGGAGCTTTTTGATTTTCAAATTTTGTACCTCCGTAAAAATTCCAAAACCGCAGATCTGCGGATTTTCGATATTTTTATACTGTAATATTATAATAAAAGCGGCGGATTGTCAATTTTTAAAGGCTGTTTTTGCCAAAACGGAATAAAAGAATATTGATTTGCGGAAGATTATGTTATAAACTGTATTTGTAAAAACATACCCTTTTTAAAGGAGGAAGTTTAAAATGTTCCCCATAAGCATGATAACCGGCGACCCGCTCTGGAATTCTCTTCCTGCCGCAAAAATAATAAACTATCCGCTTGAAAAAGCAGATTATAAACCCTATGCACAGGCAAGGCTCTGTATTTCCAATGACGATTTTTATATCCAGCTTCTTGCTTTCGAGGTTGCGCCGGAAGAGAAAAGTGTTGTTGGCGCGGCAATTGCTCCTTTTTCCGAAGAGGACGGAGGAAAAAGATATTTTTGGTTTTCCACCAACCGAAGCGGGGCTTTGGTATGCAAATTTATTGACGAAGCAACCGGAAACGAAACGGATATCTCCAAAAGTATTTCCGTAAGAATTTTTAACGGAGAGGATGAGCAGGGAGTTTACTGGTGCACCAATTTTACTCTTCCGCTTTCCCTTATCGAAAAATTCTTCGGAAAAAGCTATCTTGTTCCCGGACACAAAATGAAAGGCAATTTCTATAAACTTTGCGACGGCGAAAAACCTCATTACGGAAGCTTTTATCCCGCTGATTTTACCGACATCAACCCCCTTGGAAGCCGCTATTTCGGCGATTTTGAACTTGCGCTTTACTGATTGGAGGGAAAAATATGCCGAGATTTTTTGTTGAAAGCATTGAAAGCGATTTTATTGAAATAACCGGCGATGACGCCAGACATATTGCTCTTTCCCTTCGCATGAAAAAAGGCGAAAACCTTGTTCTTTGCGACGGAAAAGGAATGGAAGCGGACGCGGTGATACGCGAGGCTTTCCCGGAAAGCGTGGTTCTTGATATAACCGAAAGACGCAGTTCCGCTTCCGAACCCGCGACGGAAGTCATCCTTTATCAGGCGCTTCCGAAGTTTGATAAACTCGAATACATAATTCAGAAATCCGTCGAGCTCGGAGTTTCAAAAATCGTTCCGGTTCTGACCTCAAGATGCATTTCCCGCCCGGACGAAAAGACCATGAAGAAGAAACTTGAACGTCTTCGCAAAATTGCGGACGAAGCAGCGAAGCAAAGCGGACGCGGAAAACTTCCGGAAGTGGGCGAACTCCTCAGTTTTAAAAATGCGGTGCTCGAAATGGAAAAAGCGGAAACCCCGATTTTCTTTTTTGAGCACGCCGAATATCCTCTTCGTGAGATCATGGAAAAAAGAACGGACGGAAAAATCGCGATGATGGTTGGTTCCGAAGGCGGTTTTTCCGATGATGAGGCCAGATTTGCTTCTGAGCACGGGGCACTTATCGCCTCGCTTGGTCCAAGAATCCTTCGTTGCGAAACAGCTCCCGTTGCGGCACTTTCGGCAATTATGTATGCCGCCGGAGAAATGGAGATAAAATGATTTTTCGTAAAATTTCGGTATTCACGCTTGCGGCGGCTCTTCTTCTGAGCACCGGATGCTCAAAAGAACCCGAAGCTCCGGAAATTCCGGTAAAAGAAGATACTGTAATTATAGAACCGGAAATTCCGGAAGAAAATTCTTCTTCCGAAAGTTCTTCGGAACCGGAACAGGAAATTCCGTCGGAGCCGGAAGCACCATCTGTTCCCGAAAGTTCTTCCTCCGCACAGACTGCGGAAGAATCAAAGACACAAGAAGTACCGAGCCCCTGGGATAAATCCGTTCTTATCCTTGTAAATCCATGGAACTATATTCCGGAAGATTATGTTGCGGAACTTGAACAGGTTCAGGGAAAATACAATATGGATAAAAAAGCCGCGGAAAGCGCAAGAAAACTTCTTGCTGCAGCGAAAGAAGCGGGATTTGATATGCAGCTTTGTTCTGCATACAGAACCGTTGAAAAATCCGCGGAACTTTACCGCAAAAAGGTGAACGAATATATCGGATACGGATATTCGGAGGAGGACGCAAAAGTTGAAGCGGCAAGATGGGTTGCGCCGCCCGGAACAAGCGAACACCATACCGGTCTTGCGATGGATCTTGTTTCGTCCGATTACTGGAATTATTACAGCGACCTTGAGCACGATTATGAAAAATTCGATTCTTTCAAGTGGCTCTATGAACACTGTGCCGAATTCGGTTTCATTCTTCGCTATCCGAAGGATAAACAGGATATCACCGGTATAACCTATGAACCCTGGCACTACCGCTATGTCGGAGTTGAAGCCGCCTATTACATTATGGAACGCGGAATATGTCTTGAGGAATATCTTGAAATTATAAAAAAATAAAAAAGGACCGCAGAAATGCGGTCTTTTTTTAATATCCTATACAATTTATATAGCAAAGAGCGCACCGTAAAACGGTGCGCTCTTTTTATTTCAGGCGAATTGGGAGCTTCGCCCTTCTAAGCTAATTTAAAAATCAGCAATAGTTCTCCATGGGGAAGGTGAGGTATTTGTTCTGATCGAGCTGATCAACGGTTACAACACCGGCAGGAGCATTGAGAACGTCGGGGATGCGGTTTACGATGGTTGCGCAGGTGTGTTCAACGGTTGCGGGTTTAACAACATGGAACTCGGTATCGGGTTCACCGGTGATTTTCCAATCGCACATATCGCCGTCATCGGGACCGTAAACTTTACCGATGCACTGGGTTTCGATGATGGGGCCCTGGAAAGTTTCGGTGGTAACTACTGCTGCCATACCGATGCAGTTGCCTTTGGGGATAACTTTGCCCATGGTTTCGGAATAAAGGACGGAATCATAGAAATAAGGAACGCATTTCTGGGTGTTGGATTTAACAGTCCAGCCGAATTTGGAAGCGAGAGATTCGTTGGAGCTCCATACATAGGAAGGTTCAAGAACTTCGGGATGAGCGATCTGTTCTTCGAATTCTT
>JAZTXW010000002.1:0-23351 GCA_045636625.1 Oscillospiraceae bacterium | reverse complement strand
TACATCTGGATGAAACGACGGTAGGAGTCGTATGCGAAACGCTCGTTGTCAGTGATTTTTGCAAAACCTTCAACAACTTCGTCGTTAAGACCAAGGTTGAGGATGGTGTCCATCATACCAGGCATGGAAGCTCTTGCACCGGAACGAACGGAAACGAGAAGAGGGTTGTTTTTATCGCCGAAGGTTTTTCCGGTGATTTCTTCAAGTTTTGCAAGATATTCATAAATTTCTGCCTGGATCTCTTCGTTGATCTGGCGGCCGTCTTCGTAATACTGGGTGCAAGCTTCGGTGGTTACGGTGAAGCCCTGGGGAACCGGCATTCCGAGGTTGGTCATTTCAGCAAGGTTAGCACCTTTTCCGCCGAGGAGCTCACGCATGGAGCCGTTGCCTTCGGAGAAAAGATAAACATATTTTTTACTCATAATATTGCGTCCTCCCAACTTTTAGCAATAGTAATAACATTCAATAGGCGCGGGACAAAAAACAAAGCCACTGTCCTGCATGATACAGTATAACAAAAACAACCGATATTTTCTATATTATTTAGTAAAATTCTGCGATTTTGACGAAATTTAATAAAAATTTCATTTTTTTATGCTTTTACTTGCAAATTATAAGTAAAACTGGCATAATATATATGTGAATATTGATGAAAAACGGAGGCAGGCTTATGCAAAATGCTGCGGCTGTAATATATACTTCCGGTTCAGATTTTATGCATAGTAACAAACCGGCCGCTCTTCGCGAAGTTGTTTTCCGCCCGATTATTTCCTGGGTTAACGAAGCACTCGATCTTGCAGGCATTACTGAAAGATGCTATGTTATAAATGAAGGCGAGAAGGACATTGAAAAATATACCGGAGAATACCCGGTTTTTATACGCGGAAAAGAAAGCGGACATCCGCTCTATACCGCAAAGGATTGGATGGAAAATCAGGAAGCGGAAAACTATCTTGTTGTTTCCGCCGAAGCGGTTTTCACAAATCCCGATGTTTTAAAAGCGGCGTTTGAACGCCACGTTTCCGGAAACGAAAAACTTACGGTAATCGCTTCCGCTGGAAGAGAAAGTTTTATAAAAGAACTTTCTCAAAGCGCTTTCTGGATCAGCAAAAAGTTCTTTTCCGAAGTTTCCGGAAAGAACAACGGCGAAGACAAGGAAGGTGAAAAATTCCTTGTTGAAGCAATGAAGATCCTTTCCGACCAGCAGCTTGTTGCCGCAACCCATGTTGCCGGCAGAAAAGAAATAAATATGAGAGCGAACGATCCTTCCGGGCTCCTCACTCTTAACGCAGCGGCAAGAACCGTTGTTTTCAAAAAACTCTGTTCCGAAGGTGTTGAGTTTACTTGCCTTGACGGAATTATAATTGAACCTTCCGTAAAAATCGGAGCGGGAACAATGATCCTTCCGGGAACTATAATCAAAGGCAAAACCGAGATCGGCGAAAATTGCGTGATCGGACCCAACAGCTATATTGAGGACAGCAAAATCGGCGACGGGGTCGAAGTCAATTCCACCCAGATCCGTTCTTCTGTTCTTGAAAAAGATGTCAAGATAGGTCCCTGGAGCCAGGTCCGCCCCGGCTGCATAATCCATGAAGGATGCAAGATCGGCGACTATGTTGAGATCAAAAACTCCGAAGTCGGCGCAAGAACCGCGGTTGCGCATCTTACCTATATCGGAGATGCGGACGTCGGCGAAGCGGTAAACTTCGGATGCGGATGCTGCATCGCAAACTATGACGGACAGCATAAGCACCGCACCAGAATCGGCGACCATGCCTTCCTCGGATGCAACACAAACCTTGTTGCTCCGGTTGAACTTGAGGATTTTGCCTATACCGCAGCGGGAACGACCGTTACAAGAAACGTTCCGGAATATGCCCTTGCGGTTGGAAGAGCAAGACAGGAAAACATCGAAGGCTGGGTAAAAAAACACGACGCCATAAAAATCAAATAAGTTTAATCAGCAAATTAAAATAAAAAACAGGAGAGATTTAAAAATGAACGTTCACGGCAAAGACATTAAGATTTTCAGCGGCAACGCCTATCCCAAGGCAGCTGAAGAAATTGCAAAAAGTCTCGGACTTCCGGTAGGAAAATGCACCGTTGGTCATTTCGCTGACGGCGAAGTAAGTGTTTCCCTCGAAGAATCTGTCCGCGGCTCCGATGTATTCATCGTACAGTCCACCTGCAACCCCGTTAATGACAACCTTATGGAACTCATCATTATGATGGATGCTTTCCGCCGCGCTTCCGCAGGAAGAATTACCGCTGTAATTCCTTATTTCGGTTACGCTCGTCAGGACAGAAAAGCAAAAGCCCGTGACCCGATCTCTGCAAAAGTTGTTGCAAACATGCTTGTTGCTGCCGGCGCAGACAGAGTTCTTACCATGGACCTTCATGCTTCCCAGATCCAGGGCTTCTTCGATATCCCTGTTGATCACCTCATGGGTGCTCCCATCCTTACCCCTTATTTCCAGCCCATCGTTCATCATCATGAAGATGAATATGTTGCGGTTTCTCCCGACCACGGCAGCGTAAACCGCGTCCGCAAATTTGCTGAAAAACTTGATATCCCGCTTGCAATCATCGATAAACGCCGCCCGAAAGCAAACGTTTCCGAAGTTATGAACATCATCGGTGACGTAAAAGGCAAAAAGTGCATTATCCTTGACGACATGGTAGATACCGCAGGTACACTTTGCAACGCAGCAAAAGCTCTTATCGAAATCGGCGGAGCACAGTCTGTAACCGCTTGCGCAACCCACGGTCCTCTTTCCGGTCCCGCAATCCAGAGAATCAAGGACAGCGTTCTTGAAGAACTCGTTCTTCTTGATACCATTCCGATCAGCGAAGAAAAACGCGAAGAATGCGGAAAAATCACCGTTCTTCCTGTTGCTCCTGTTTTTGCTGAAGCAATTGAAAGAATCTATGGCGATCGCCCCGTTTCTCCTCTCTTCCTTTAATTTAAAACAATTCTACATAAAAAAGAAGCACTTCCTTGCGAAGTGCCTCGTTTTTTATCCCCGGGTTTTGTAAATGCCGGTTTTCCGGCACAAAAAAATACCGCCTTTTTCAAGGCGGCATTTTTATATGTTATTTCAAAAAATTATTCTTCGTCCTCAAGTCTTCCAAGAGCGCGCATTACTTTGTCATAAGCTGCTTTGGTGTTGAAATCGAAGCAGACCATGCGTACATCTTCGAGGCAGGTATCCTGTTCAAGATATTCAAGAATGGTGTTGATTGCGATTTCAGCTGCTTTTGCAAGGGGGAAACGGTATGCACCGGTGGAAATGGAAGGGAAGCAAACGGTTTTGCAGTTATATTCAACAGCAAGATCGAGAGATTTGATGTAGCACTGGCGGAGAAGTTCAGCTTCGTTGGTAAGGCCGTTGTTCCAAACGGGACCTACGGTATGGATGATGTATTTTGCGTCAAGTTTGAAACCGGGAGTGATAACTGCGTCGCCGGTTTTGCATCCGCCGATTCTTCTGCAGCAGCTGAGAAGCTCTGCGCCGGCAGCGGCATGGATTGCACCGTCAACACCTTCGCCGCCCATAAGGCTGGTGTTTGCTGCGTTTACGATTGCGTCAACTTTCATGTTAACGATATTGCCTTTAACAACGGAAAAATTGGTCATTTCTGAATCGTTCCTTTCTTTTTATCAAAGCTCGTCGATATCGCCGTCAACGTCGGCATCGATATTAAGCGTATTGATTGTTCTTCTCTTAAGACGCTGTTCTTCAGAACATTCAACGATAAAGTCCTTGATGACTTTTGCGTTTCTGATATTTTTGAGAACAAGCTGTCCGTGGGTAACGTCGCTTGTTTTGCAGATAATGGTGGCGATTCCAAAAATCCTTTGGAAAAGGGAAACGGAAAGGACCGTATCCTGAATTTTGTACATATAACAATCGTTTTCAATTCTGGTAAAAAGTCCGGAATTGATCGTTATTTGTTCTTCGGTAACGGTGTACTTTGTAAAAGTTAAGGGAAGACCGAAGAAAAGCCAACGTTTTTTCTCAACGAATGCCATAAAAAACACCACCCTTTCTATCATATTATAACATCTTTTAAATAAATATCAAGGCTTTTCGGCGCTCATACAAACAGTTTTGATGCAATATTTACAATAAAGCAAAGGAAAAGTCCGGTCAGGAGCGGAACAAGAACGGAAAGTGCGGTCCATTTAAAACTTTTTGTTTCTTTTGCAACGGTGATAAGGGTCGTTGCGCAAGGCCAATGAAAAAGCATGAATATAACGGTGCATAATGCTGTCAGCGGAGTGAATCCGTTTTTTGAAAAAAGCTCCGCCGTTTCTGAAAGATTTCCGAGTTCGGAAAGAACCCCGCCGGAATATCCCATTGCCATTACCGGAAGGGCAATTTCATTTGCCGGTATGGAAAAAATAAATCCGCACATGACGTTTCCGTCAAGCCCGAATATTTTTGCGAAAGGATCGAGAAAGCCGGAAAGAATTTCGAACACAGTTTTTCCTTCAATAAGAAAATTTGAGCACAGCCAGATGAGCGCACCGGCCGGAACAGCGACGAGAACCGCTCTTCCAAGGATTTTAAGAGTTCGGTCAAAGACTGAACGTATAAGTATTTTACCGATTTTAGGGATTCGATAAGGCGGAAGTTCAAGAACAAAACCGGAAGAAACGCCTTTGAGCACGGTTTTTGAAAGGGTTTTTGAAACTGCGAAAGTTATGAGCACGGAAAAAGCCACCACAGAGGTAAGGATTATCGCTCCGAGCACGGAAGAACCGGTGAAAAACATCGCAATAAGTGATATTATCGCCGGAAGGCGTCCGTTGCAGGGAATAAAGCTGTTTGTGATGATTGCGATCATCCTTTCCCTCGGCGAATCGATTATTCTTGCGCCGGTTACGCCAACCGCACCGCAGCCGATTCCCATGCACATGGTCGGTTCATAAAATAGCGCTTTAAATTACTAAATTTTTTTTGCGAAAAACTATTGCATTTTTTTGTAAGTTGCGTTATACTCTTCACATCAAATTGAATAGCGTCAGACGAAGTTCGCAGGAAAAAGCGTTTTGCTTGCCGAAGGAGCAACACTCTCAGGCGTTCCGCAAGGAATAGGGACTGCGAATGGATGAAAGACTGGAGAAGTTCGCTATACGCGGATGCCGAAGGTGCAAACTCCCGAACGGTTCGGGGTGAATCTCTCAGGCAAAAGGACAGTTTCTTTGATAGCTTTACATGGGAAATCCATGTGGTAAAGTATCGGATTGTGTTTCAGCAGCGAAAATTCCGTCTTTCGGAACTTTCGCTGTTTTGTTTTTTAGAGAAAAAGGAGAAAAATCATGGAAGAATTTATTGCAAAAGTAGCTGAAGTCAACGGTGTTATCTATAATTTCGTTTGGGTCAAAATAGGTGTTGCCCTTCTTCTCGGAGCAGGTATTCTTTGCACTGTTATCACAAAAGGTTTTCAGTTCACCCATTTCGGTCACTGGATGAAAGAAACCATCGGTGCACTTCTTAAAAAAGATAAGAACATAACCGATAAATCCGACAAATTCAACATTTCCCAGTTCCAGTCCCTTTGTACCGCCCTTTCTGCAACGGTCGGTACCGGCAACATTTCCGGTGTTGCCGCAGCAATAGTTACCGGCGGTCCCGGCGCAGTTTTCTGGATGTGGATTGCTGCGATTTTCGGCATGATGACAAACTTTTCGGAAAACGTCCTTGGTATTTTTTATCGCCGCAAAAATGAACGCGGCGAATGGTGCGGCGGCGCAATGTATTACCTTAAAGACGGTCTTGGCGCGAAAAAAGGCTGCAAATGGATCGGTATTTTCCTTGCGGTTCTTTTCTCAATCTTCTGCGTTATGGCTTCCTTTGGTATCGGTAACCTCAGCCAGATGAACTCCATTGCGAAAAACCTCAATACAGCAATCAGCATTCCTAACTGGGTAACCGGCGCGGTTTTCCTTGTTATTGCGGCTCTTGTAATTGTCGGCGGACTCAAACGTATCGCTGCAGTTAACGAAAAGCTTGTTCCTTTCATGGTAGTTATTTACCTCATCGGAACACTTACTATCTTCTTTCTCAACATTGACAAAGCATTCGCGGTTTTCAGCTCCATCTTCTCCAACGCATTTGGAATTGAAGCGGTTGCCGGCGGTTTCACAGGTATCGTCATAAAAGAAGTTATGACCGTTGGTATCAAGCGCGGCGTTTTCTCCAACGAAGCGGGCCTCGGTTCTTCTGTAATGGTTCATTCCTGCTCCAACGTTAAAGAACCTGTTAAACAGGGTATGTGGGGTATCTTCGAAGTTTTTGTGGATACCATGATTGTCTGCACCCTCACCGCTTTTGCGGTTCTTTCTTCCGGCGTTGTAAACCTTGAAACCGGCGAAATTCTTGCAACAACCGGTGCCGGCAAATTTGTTGAAGCCTCCGCCCTTATGAGCGTTGCTTTTGAAAACGCCTTTGGCATAATCGGAAGTATCTTCATTTCCGTAGCGATCTGCTGTTTTGCTTTCTCCACCGTTCTTGGCTGGAGCGTTTACGGTACCAAAGCATGGGAATATCTTTTCGGAACCAAAGCAACCATTATTTATAAAGTTATCTTCGTCAGCTTTATCTTTGTGGGCCCGCTCCTTACTTCCAGCCTTGCATGGGATATTTCCGATACCTTCAACGGACTTATGATGATCCCCAACCTTATCGGTGTAATTACCCTTTCGCCTATTGTTTGCAAAATTACCAAAAACTATGTTGACCGCCATATCAGAGGCAAACACGTTGAGCCTGTTCTTTCTGTTTTCAAAGAAATCAACGACGCAAACAGCGAAGAAGTTATCAAATAATCCCCTCTCTTCTGAAATAGAAAAAAACAGCCTTCGGCAGCCGCGCCGAAGGCTCTTTTTTTATTTTTTACGATGTTTTTTATTGGCTTTTTCAAAGGTTTCCGGGGCAACAATGGCTTCGTGGGTATCGGGAACAAAATGCCATTCTTCCGGCGGAAGGTTCCGGGAAGCTTTGTATCTGAAAGAGATTTTTGCGGTTTTTCCCTGAACAGTGTGCCCTAGATAAACCGGGTTTTTAAGTATCTTGAGAATTGTGGAACTGTTCCAGCTGCGGCTTTTCGGAGTTTTGTTCCGAAAATCAAGCGGAGTCGGAACATCGTCCGAATCAAGACCTTTTGCAATTTCAAGGGGAGCTTTTCCCGCTGCGCTTTCCGTAAAAATGCGTTTTACTATTGGAGATGTAAGATTATCGGGAACAAGTCTGTGGCGGTTATTTGGGGAACGGATATATCCGAAAGGGGCGAAAGGACCGATAAAATCCCCGGCTTTCATTCTTGCTTCAAAAGCGGAGCGGATCTTACGGCTTATATCTCTTGCGTACATCTCGTTTAAAAGGTTGCGGAAAGGGATCATATCGGAAAAGCTGTTTTCGGAATCATAACCGTCGGTTACAGAAATGCAGCGGACGCCTTTTGATGGGAAATAGATTTCCGTAAACTGTCCGGCGGAAATATAATCACGCCCGAGCCTTGAAAGGTCTTTTACCAACACAAGGTTTATTTTCCCGTTTTCAATGTCAGATATCATTTTTTTAAAACCCGGTCTTTCAAAATTTGTTCCGGAAAAACCGTCGTCAATATATTCACCGAATATTTTAAAACCTTTTTCTGCGGAAAAAGCACGAAGGATTTTTCGCTGGGAATCCATGCTCTGACTTTTTGTTTTGCTGTCGTCCTTCGAAAGGCGCATATAAAGCGCCGCGGAATATTCCATAAAAAGCACCTCCGGGGAATTATATGATCCGGGCGGGGATTATAAACCAACCACATGGTCAGCGCCTGTTTTCCGCATGTTCCGGCAGAGCGGAAAACTTTATCGAGATTGAAAGCGACCCTTGGAAGATAGCCGATATCTTCAAGAAAGGTGAAAAGAGGAAAGAAAATTGCCATCGGAGGAAGCATAACCGCCACGACCCAGCTAAGTACGTTCCAGATTCCGTCCAAAAGAAAACTTTTGAGCACGGGCGAAATTCCGATTATCGAAAGCACAGTTTCAAGATGCTCACCAATTTTTCCGAAAAGCGAGGAAAGCAATTCCGAAGGATAGTTTGCGCCGGAAACAGTAAGCCAGAAAACAAAGCCGAAAAGAATGAGCATGGCGGGTATCCCAAAAGTTTTTCCCGTCAGCAGGGAATCAATGGCTTTGTTTTGCGAATTATGGTTTCTCTCTTTTAAACATACAGATGAAATACATATTTCCTCCGCGCGGAAAGCGGTACAGGAGGCGATTTTGTCGAAAAAATTCTTCGGCGGTTCGGAACAGGAAAGAACGGTGCTCAGTTCCGGATCTGCTGAAATTTTTCCGAAATGTTTTTCAAATTCGGCGGTGAAATTCTTATCTTTTCCGATAAGGCAAAGAGCGGGAAAAATCCCGCCGATTCCGTAATTGCTTTTGAGCACGGAAGAGACCTTTCCAGCTTTTTTTGCAATATCATCAGGATAACGCAAAGGAACAGGGGCGGTTTTCAGCTTTCCTTCCGCGAGAAGAAAAATCTTTTCGCAAAGTTCGTCCATACCGAAGGAATTTGCCGCCGAAATTCCCGCAACGGGAAGACCGGTTTCTGCGGAAAGCGCGTCGAGATCGATTTTGATTCCTCTGCGCTCCGCGTCATCAAGCATATTTATGCACAGAAGAACGTTCGGAACAAGCTGGGAAACCTGGAGGGCGAAAATAAGATTCCGTTCAAGGCAGCAGGCGTCGCAGACAACCACGGCACCGTCAAATTTTTCAAAGCAAAGAAAGTTTCGGGTAACTTCCTCCTCCGGAGAATCCGCAAAAAGGGAATATGCGCCCGGAAGATCGATCAGTTTCAGTTCTTTTTTCTTTTTCCGAAGAGTTCCTTCGGCCATTCCTACTGTTTTTCCTGACCAGTTGCCGGTATGCTGTTTCATTCCGGTAAGGAAATTGAAAACTGTGCTTTTCCCGACGTTCGGATTTCCCGCAAGAACGATTTTTCCGGATATCACAAAATTTTCACCCCCGTTATTTTTGCGGCATCGCTGTTTCTGAGAGCGATCACCGCACTTCGGACAAGATATGCCTTCGGATCGCCAAAGGGGTTTTCAAGAACACATTCAACGGTTGTTCCGGGAACAAAGCCAAGATCAAAAAGCCTTTGCCGAAGCTCTCCGGAACCTCCGATTTTGTCTATCGATATACGTTCGGACTTTTTTATGTTGCAAAGCGAAATATTCCGCATAAAGGTCTTCCTTTCGATTAAGTATGGGTTTTGCCCATTATCAGATTATGGAAAAGAGGTTAAAAAGGATAAAGTTCAATAAAAATTAATTTTTTGTTTGCAAAATGCGATTAAATTCCGGTGTTTTTTGATGTAAAATATGGTAAACTGAAAACATATTGAACGGAGGCGAAAATATGGCATTTTTGGATAAAATAAATGATTTTGCAAGGACCGCGACGGAAAAAACAAATAATGTTATCGAAACAACCAAACTTGCTGCTAAAGTTGATGCGGAACAGAAAAATCTTAATGCGATAGTTCGAAAAATCGGTGAATACTATGTTGCGAAAATCGATGCCGGAGAAGTGCTTGACGATGAAGTTATGGCAATTTATGAGGGCGTTGTAACAAGCAGGAAAAATATTGCCGAAATGCGTGCGGAAATGGAAACATTGAAATCTCATAAATCCGCTGTGGAAGAAAACAGCGGCGAAGCAAAGTTTTGCCCATATTGCGGAAAAGAGCTTGATGTTTCCGCAAAATTCTGTCTTAACTGCGGAAAACAGCAGCCATAATAAAAAACGCCTCAGGGCGTTTTTTTATTCCAAATAATATTGAATATCGTTTCCTGTTTATGTTATAATAATTAATTAGCGAAGGAGGCGGTTTTTTTGAGCAAAAAATTGCTTGTTATATTGATAGGAATAATTGTTATGGCAGCGTCCGGAATTGTTGTCGTTGCGGCAACTTTTTCGGGAAGAAACGTTGAAATTGAAGCTGAATCCGGCGAAAATATTTTCAGCGAAGATGAAGAACAACCCCAGGCCTGCCCGGGAGAGTTCGCTCCGGAAAATGCAGGAGAACTTTCCGCAGAAAACGCAGATGCCCCGGAATATTCTTATCTTAAAGGAACCCTTTATAAAAATCTTTACATGACTAAATATCCTGCGCTTGCAGAAACCATGAAAGAAAAAGAGGAGATTGTTCCCGAAACCGAAAGTTCTTCCGGCGGAAATTGGCAGGTTGGCGTAGGTTCTGCCGCAAACCCCGGTTACTCCGGTTCTGTGGGTGCATATTCTCTTCAGAGCAAAACCATTGCGGCACATCTTACCGTTCAGGGAACCAACGTTGTTGACAGACCTGTCTGGCAGTGCACCGGCAACACCAACTATTACACGAACGGAAGCGTAACCTGGGCTGCTGGAAGCGCAAACCTCAGAAGCGGAGCGCTTTCCCAGAACACCGTTATTTACGGACACAACTGGGGCAACTGCTTTGTTCCGTTCAAACGTACCGGTCCGGAATTTGAATCTCTTATGGCATACAGCTATTCTGATTTTGTTGCGCAGAACCAGTATATTTACCTTACCACCAACAGCGGTGTTCATACATTTAAGGTGTTTGCGGTTTGCTTTACAAAAGACCTTAACTTCTACATCAACTGTAACGGAATCGACGTTGCTTCTGTTGCCGCAAGAGCAAAAAGCATGAGCCTTTTTGATTTCGGAGTAAGTGTTGGCAGCAGCGACAAAATAATCACTCTTTCCACCTGCACCCGTTATTACAGCGGTCTTGGCGCAAACCAGAGATTTATAATTATGGGCAAACTTGTTGGAACGAATTAAAAAATTTTAAAAAGGTATGGACAGAATTACTTTTCTGTGATATAATAATTTCCGCTGAAGATTCAGCGGAATATCCGGGGGCGTAGCTCACTTGGGAGAGCGCTTGAATGGCATTCAAGAGGTAGAGAGTTCGATCCTCTTCGTCTCCACCATCGCTATTCACGTCAAATGTGAATTTAGCAAAAGAAGCACCTAGCCAACATTTAGTGGCTAGGTGCTTTATTTATTCGTGATACCGACGATAACCATAAAACGCTAAAATAGCTGTTTTTCATAAAATAAGCACGGGGCTTTTGCAAAGGCGATAGTCGGCAAACGGCTTGAGCATCGGGAATACTGACCAAAACCAATCCGTAAGCATGGAAGGTACAGGGGTTATGAGTATCCGGAGCATATGGGACACTATATGTTTTGTCGGTACTATGGTACAGGGCTACACCGAACCCACAACAGGGCGAAAAATAATGGATTTACTGGAAGATTGAGCACAACTGTAAATTTACAGCTGTGCTTATTTTATTGCAAAGTTTTTGAGAGTATATAACCCCTGTACTGAAAGGACGACAGGGGATAGAGAACACCCGTTATCTAAAGAGGAAAAGGGGTATTTTATATATGATAACTTACTTTAAAAAGCTAAAATGTTGTGCTATAATATAATAAATATATTTAAATATAAAATGCTTATTGCAAGTAATTTGATTGCGGGGCGAATCTATGAAATTTCTGGACAACGTAAACAGTACTGTTCGTGATGACTTGTCGGAAACTTTGCAAGAACATAGCAAGGTTTCTATTGCAGCGGCTTGTTTTTCTATCTATGCTTTCCAGGAACTGAAGAAAGAACTTTCAGACATAGATGAGCTTCGCTTTATTTTTACTGCACCCACTTTTGTTACGGAAAAAGTTAAGAAAGAAAAAAGAGAATTTTATATTCCCAGGCTTAACCGTGAACGTAGTCTTTACGGTACGGAATTTGAAATTAAACTTCGCAATGAGCTTACACAAAAGGCTATTGCAAAAGAATGTGCAGAATGGATAAAGGAAAAAGTTAAGTTTAAGTCAAATGTTTCTAACGAGAACATGCCAGGATTTATGGCAGTTGATGAATATAGTTATGCCCCGTTTAATGGATTTACAACGGTTGATTTGGGTTGCGAACGAGGAAATAATGCTTATAATATAGTCCAAAAAACGGAGGCTCCATTTTCGAGTTTGTACCTTAACCTGTTTGATGAACTTTGGAATGACAAAAACAAACTTCAAGATGTAACAGATGAAGTAATCGATAATATTACTGTCGCATATAACGAAAACTCCCCGGATTTTATCTATTTTATAACCCTTTACAACATTTTTAACGAGTTTCTTGAAGATATTTCGGAAGATGTTTTGCCTAATGAAGCTACAGGATTTAAAAGCAGCAAAATATGGAACATGCTTTATAATTTCCAGAAAGATGCTGTTCTTGCAATAATTAATAAACTTGAAAAGTTTAACGGTTGTATCCTTGCTGATAGTGTAGGTCTTGGTAAAACATTTACAGCTCTTGCTGTTATTAAATATTACGAAAACAAAAACAAATCCGTTCTTGTACTATGTCCTAAAAAACTTAGCAACAACTGGAATACATACAAAGATAATTATATTAACAACCCTATCGCTTCGGATAGGCTTAATTATGATGTCCTTTATCATACAGACCTTTCAAGAACTCATGGAGATTCTAACGGAATTGACCTTGGAAGAATTAACTGGGGAAACTATGATCTTGTTGTTATAGACGAATCCCATAACTTTAGAAATGGCGGTAAAGTTGCAACTGGTGATGATGAGAAAGAAAATCGTTATGCAAAACTTCTTGGAAAAGTAATTCGCCAAGGGGTAAAAACGAAAGTTTTAATGCTTTCAGCAACTCCGGTTAACAACAGATTCAACGACCTTAAAAACCAACTTGCATTGGCTTATGAAGGACATACGGAAATTATTGATGAAAAGCTGAATACAAAACGTTCTATTGATGATATTTTTAAAAATGCACAGAAAGCATTTAACACATGGAGCGAATGGGAGCCTTGTGACAGAACAACGGACAACCTTTTAAAGATGCTTGATTTCGATTTCTTTGAGGTGCTTGATTCTGTTACTATTGCACGTTCAAGAAAACATATTGAAAAATATTATGATACATCCAGTGTTGGTAAGTTCCCGACAAGACTTAAACCTGTAGCTCTTCGTCCGGAACTTACAGACCTTAAAGCAGCAATAAATTATAACGAGATTTTTGCCCAGCTTATACAACTTTCACTTTCTATTTATACTCCGTCACACTATATTCAGCCTAGCAAGATTGAAAAATATGCCGAACTTTACGGCGATAATAAAGTAAATATTGGTTTTACACAGGCAAACCGTGAACAGGGACTTAGAAGACTTATGGCTATTAACCTTCTGAAACGTCTTGAAAGCTCGGTTTATTCGTTCAACCTTACTTTAACAAGAATAAAATCACTTATCGAAATTACTATTGAAAAAATAGATAATTTTGATGGTAGAACCAGTAACCAGCAGGATTTTTATGATCTTTCGAATATTGATGATTTCGATTTTGAAGATCAGAACGCTGATGAGCTTTTCACTTTTGGTAAGAAAGTCAAAATTGACCTTGCTGATATGGATTATAAATCTTGGAGAGATACTCTCGAAAAAGATAGAGAAAATCTTGAACTTCTTACACTTATGGTTGGCGATATTACGCCTGCGCATGATACGAAACTTCAAGAGCTTTTCTCCGTGCTTAAAAATAAAATTGAGCATCCGATAAACGAAAACAATAAGAAAGTTATCGTTTTTACTGCTTTTGCAGATACAGCTGAATATCTTTATAGCAACGTAAGCAAATATATTAAAAACAATTTTGGATTAGATACTGCAATGGTAACCGGTACTGTTGAAGGAAAAACCACGGTTCCGAAACTGCGTTCTGACCTTAATACGGTGCTTACCTGTTTTTCTCCAGTTTCAAAAAGCAGGGATTTGTTCGATAGCATTCCAAAAGCCGATATTGATGTTCTTATTGCAACTGACTGTATTTCCGAAGGTCAGAACCTCCAGGACTGCGACTACCTTATCAACTATGACATCCACTGGAACCCTGTAAGAATAATTCAGCGCTTTGGACGAATTGATCGTATCGGAAGCCGCAACAACGTTATTCAACTTGTTAATTTCTGGCCGAACGTAACCCTTGACGATTATATCAACCTTAAAGCAAGAGTAGAAACTAGAATGAAAATTGTTGATATGACTGCAACAGGTGACGATAATGTTCTCAGCGATGAGGAAAAGGTTGACCTTGAATACAGAAAAGCACAGCTTCAACGCCTGCAGGACGAAGTAGTTGATATGGAAGATATGTCCGGCGGTATTTCTATCATGGACCTTGGCCTTAATGAATTCCGTCTTGACCTTCTTGAATATGTCAAGAATCACAATGACCTTGACAACACTCCTTTTGGGCTTCATTCTGTTGTTGAAGCAACGGAAGATACTCCTCCCGGTGTTATCTATGTGCTCAAAAATCGTTCCAATAGCGTTAATATTGATAATCAAAATAGACTCCATCCGTTCTATATGGTTTATGTAGGTGAAGATGGCGATGTTATTTGCGATCATCTTTCGCCTAAGGCTTTGCTTGATAGAATGCGTCATATATGCAAAGGACAAACGGAACCTATTCCTGCTGCATACAAACAGTTTAACAAAGAAACCAAAGATGGAAGAGATATGAGAAATCTTTCTAAACTTCTTGGAGATGCAATTTCCTCTATTATTGAGGTTAAGGAAGAAAATGATATTCTTAGTCTTTTCAAACCAGGCGGTACAACCCTGGGACTCAACAAAATTAAAGGTTTGGATGATTTTGAATTGGTAACTTTCCTTGTTGTGAGGTGAAAAATGTGGATAAAGAATTGCTTAATATTCTTCCGGAACGATACTATATCGGGCAAGTAATAGATAATGAAAAATTTGAGGATTTGTCTGATAATACTGAATTCCTCAACAAAAGAATTCGTGCTTATGTGAGAAAAATTACAATTCTTTACACCATTAGAAACAGCAATAATACTAATGAGATTCAGGTGGTTCATGTCGTTGTAACCACTAATGAGATTAATCACAGAGATATAACTGAATTAATAAAGGCTATTCAAAGAGGAGTTCTATATAAAACCGTAATAATATTTACAAGTGAGAAAAATGTCTATAGAAAATACAAGGTAGCTGTTCCTTTTTGCCATAATGGAGTAAATAAAGACATAATGGTGATTGATTCCTGCGAAGAAACTCATTGGTGTAGTGAATATGACTTGCTTTCGATATTCGATGAAGCAGCGGAATTGCTTAACAATGGAAAGAATGATATAAGCTTAATTCGAGACAAAATTGTTGAGAAGGTAAGAAAATATCCAGCAATTCTCGATTTAATCTATCCGGGTGAAGATTACTCGTATATTGATGCTTTTAATACGATTTTTTCTTTTTTGACGCAAGAAGAAATAGAAGATATTTTATATGATACTGAAAACGAAGATTTAGTATATTATTTCGATGATTGTGATGAAGAACCTTTTGACGATTTGGATTTTGACAATTATTCAAATCAGATTGAAGATGATTTTAGTAAAAGAAATCGTATTATTCAAGCATTGGAAGAAAAGGATTCGTCCTTGAAAGGCTTTTTTACCGTATTGGAAGATTTAAAGATATATTTTGAAGGTGTTTCTGACGAGGAAATTGTAAAGCGGTATGAAGATTATATGGGCGGATGGTATGAAGATTTTTTGAAAGAAAAAGAATGGGAAGAAAATGACGAAGACAATGATGAATTGTTAAAGGAAACAGAGGAGTATTTGAAGACGATAGGAGTGATTTGAATGTTAGGACTTCCTGCAACAACGGAATTTAATAAGAAAATTCCGAAACAGATGTTTTATGAAAATGCTAAAATTACTCCGGAACAAAAGAAGGCTTTTGTTTCAGATATAAAAAGTATTTATTGGTGCAATAAAATCTCACCGCAAACAATAAATGTTTCTGAAGGCGAAAATGTTTCTGAAATTGAGATTTTTAAAATTGATCTATATAATGAGATAATTAACGAATCAATTCTCAAGCTTGTTGATAAGAGTATTCCGTATAACATCGTTTTTGTGCTCGAGTTTCAAGAAAAACAGCAACTTTGGGTGCAAAATAAAAAAATATCCGAGAGTGGCTCTGTAAGTGCCGACAAGTATTTCCATACTGAATGGCAGAACCGCGATGAGCAGAAACTTGAAATTAAAGGCCTTAACATTGATGCAGTATGGGAAAACATTGTTGTTCAGATTGGAAATGTTGAAATTGAAGAGGGAAACACCCTTGATGAGCAGATTGCAGCGGATGAGAAACGCGCCAAACTTGAAAAAGAAATAGCAAGACTTGAAAAAATGGCAAGGAACGAAAAACAGCCGAAGAAGAAATTTGAAATTGTACAACAGATAAACAAGCTGAGAGCGGGTGTTTAATTACAAATGAAAGAGGCAAAACCGTTTTATAAAAAATTGTGGTTTTGGGTATTCATAATAGCAGGCCTAGGATTTGCAGTAATTGGACCTATAGTGATAAACGCACTATATATAAAAAATGAAGGATATCTTACTGTTTGGGATGGTTCTGATGTTCTTGCATATTATGGATCTTTGTTAGGTGCGGCGGCTACAATAATAGCTCTTGTTTTCACGATAATTTTCACACAAAAAAATCAAAAAGAAGAGCGAAAATTATCGGTTAAGCCTTACTTGCAAACAAAATATTATTTGCTAAAAGAATATTCAGATGCAAGATTTGGCGATTCACCACTTTTTGTGCAGTTAAATAATGGCCTAATAGAATCATATAGCGATTTGCCAGATGATTTGTTGGATATTAAAATATTAAAAGAAAGAAGAAATAGTTACCGAGATCAGTTGGGACAAATCTTTTTGGATCGCTCCATAAAAGAAGCTAACGAAAAATTCTTTGGCGAAAATTATGTAATTGAATATAAATTAAAGAACTATGGTTCTAATACAGCACTGGACATTGAAATGGGCTTTAATGATATGACGATGCCGTGGAAGTATTGTATTAAAACGGATGAAATCAAAAAAATATTTTTAATTGTTAACGGAAACATCTCAAATCTTGAAATAAATTTAAAATATTACGACATATTTCATATTGGAAAATACCAACAAAAAGAATCTTTTATATTAAGAAGATACAAAGAAGAGCCGCAAATAGTACAGTTTAAAGAAAATTTACTTACAAGCCCGGAAGAGATAACGGAGGACGAAAATAATGGACAAACTTAAAATGCATTCTGTGAATATGGTTGATGAAAATATAAAAAAGATTGGCGAGCTTTTTCCGAATTGCGTGACTGAAAGGGTTGGAGCAGATGGAAAAATTGAGCACGCCATTGATTTTGACGTGCTCAAACAGGAACTTTCTTCCGTTGTGGTTGAAGGAAATGACGAACGCTATCAGTTTACCTGGCCGGATAAGAAGAAGTCGGTTCTGCTTGCGAATGCTCCCATTGCAAAAACCCTTCGTCCCTGCAAGGAAGAAAGCGTTGATTTTGATAAGACCGAGAATCTTTACATCGAGGGCGACAACCTTGACGTGCTCAAACTTTTGCAGGAAACATATCTTGGCAAAATCAAGATGATTTACATAGATCCGCCTTATAATACCGGAAACGATTTTGTTTATGAGGACGATTTTTCTGAATCTGCGGAAGAATATCTTGCCAACAGCGGACAGTTTGACGAACAGGGCAATAGACTTGTTGCAAACACCGAAAGCAACGGGCGTTTCCATACTGATTGGCTCAATATGATTTATCCGCGCTTAAAAATTGCCAAAGACTTACTAACCGATGATGGTGTAATTCTTGTTCATATTGATGATAATGAATACGAGAATCTTACAAAGATTGGTAATGAGATATTTGGAGAATCAAATTTTATTAATGTGGTCACAGTAAAAACTAAAATCGGTGGGGTTTCCGGCAGTTCTGAGGGCAAAAGTCTTAAAGATGCTACGGAGTTTATTATGATTTGGGCTAGAAACAAAACCTTGCTCGAATTTAACCCGATTTATATCAAGCAGAAACTTTTTGACAGAATTAAAACTTATGAAACTGAAGGTAAGAGTTGGAAATATACATCTATTGTAACAAAGCTCGATGGCAAAGATATCATAAAAAAAGATGAAAAAAAGAATATTGTCTATTACGGATATAAAGTTTTGGAAACTATGTCAATTTCTGCATTTGCGAAACAAAATGGTATTACTGAGGAAGATGTATATAACAAATATGCGGACAGAATATTTCAGACCACAAATGCACAAAGCAGTGTACGTCAAACCGTTATGAAAGAAACAGCCTCTTTTGATTATCCAATGTATGGTTGTGAATATGTTCCGATTAAAGGAAAAAATGAAGGAAATACCATTGAAATACTCTATAAAGGTGAACAGCGAAGAATGATGATGTTCTTATCTGATGCGGTTGCTCGTATAGACGGAACCTACTATTATCTTGACAAGATTACTACTTTATGGGATGACATTCAATATAACAATTTAACAAAAGAGGGTAAAATAGAATTTCCTAATGGTAAAAAACCAATCAAACTATTGCAAAGAATCATTGAATTGACATGTGATAAGGATAGTACAATTTTGGACTTTTTCTCTGGTTCAGCAAGTACAGCACACGCTGTTATGCAAATGAATGTTGAGGATAGCGGAACGAGAAAGTTCATCATGGTGCAAATTCCTGAAGTTTGTGAGGAAGGAAGTGATTTTAAGAAAGCAGGATTCGATACTATTTGTGAAATTGGTAAAGAAAGAATACGTAGAGCAGGAATCGAAATCAAAAACGAAAATGGTTTTAATGCAATGAACCTTGATACCGGTTTCCGCGTTCTCAAACTGGATTCTTCTAACATGAAGGACGTTTATTACACTCCGGATGATTATACTCCGAACCTTTTTGATGATCTTACCGACAACATTAAGAAAGACCGTACTCCGGAAGACCTTCTCTTCCAGGTTATGCTTGATCTTGGAATCCTTCTTTCCAGCAAGATTGAAGAAACCACCATTGCCGGAAAGAAAGTTTTTTCCGTCGAAGACGGATTCCTTGTTGCCTGCTTTGATAAAGATGTAACCGACGAAACCATTACCGCTATTGCAAAACAGAAACCTTATTATTTTGTAATGCGCGACAGTTCCATGGCTTCTGACAGTGTTGCCGCAAACTTTGAACAGATTTTTGCAACCTATAGCCCGGATACTGTAAAGAAGGTGCTGTGATGTCTTGTGAAAAATACCCAAGTTCCGTTGGTAGGTATAATTACATGGTTACCGCATATGCAAAGATAGCCGTTGATAATTATTGCAAAGCTAAAGCAAGAATGGGAAAAATTGTAGAACAAGAATGGTACGAAATTATTGCAGATGTGAGATCAATAGAAAAATTAGAAGAAAGTGTTATTATAACCGTAATTTTTGCTGCTATGTCGATAGAAGCATTTTTAAATGATTATGCGGCAGCGTGTTTGGGTGATAATGATTTTTATGATAATTTTGACAAACTTTCGGTAGAAAATAAATTCAATCTAATATCAAAATTTATTTTGAAAGTACAAATAGATAAAAGCAAATCATATTACTATTATTTAAAAGGCCTATTTAAAAAGAGAAACGAGTTTGTCCACAGCAAAAGTATAGATGCTAATAAATACGCATTAACTAAAGAAGAACTCGATGATTTGCTTAAAGAAAAAGAAAGGGTAGGAGAAGATTTCTATAAGGAAAATGCAGAAGATTTGATAAAAGAGTGCAATGATTTGTTAGAATGTTCAAAAAATGCAATAAAAGCGATGCTCGAATTATCTTTGTTTTTTGATAAGCATGATGAAGTTGTTAAAGCTGAAAGAAAAATGTTCTTTTTTACAGTTGATATTTTGTCAGAGGAAGCAAGTAAATATCAGGATTTTGTAAAAGAATTTAGGCTATTGCGAGGAGAAAAATGAAATTCAATTTTAAAATCCAACAGTACCAGACAGATGCAGTCGATGCTGTTGTAAAAGTTTTTAACGGACAAGGTCATTACGATAGGGTAAGCTATATCCGTGACCTTGGTAATATAAAGCAGGAAAACTATCAGATGACTTTTGGCGGCGAAGAAGTTTATGACCCGATGGACGACACCGGATTCAAAAACGAAGCTATAGAACTTTCGGATGATCAGCTTCTCAAGAATATCCAGAATATTCAGGTAAAGAGCAATATCAAAGTTTCTCCAGCACTTGTTAAAGACCACGGCCGCTGCAGCCTTGATATAGAAATGGAAACCGGTACCGGTAAAACCTATGTCTATATCAAAACTATTTTCGAGCTCAACAAAAAGTACGGCTGGAGCAAATTCATTGTAGTTGTTCCTTCCATTGCAATCCGTGAGGGTGTTAAGAAAAGCTTTGAGATGACCGAAGATCATTTCTTTGAAACCTATCACAAAAAAGCAAGGTTCTTTGTTTATAACAGCTCCAACCTTAACCAGCTTGATGCTTTTTCTTCTAACTCGGGAATCAACGTTATGATAATCAATACCCAGGCTTTTGCGTCTTCCCTTAAAGAGGACGGAAAGAGCAAAGAAGCAAGGATTATCTATTCCAAACGTGACGAGTTCGGTTCAAGAAAGCCTATTGATGTTATTGCGGCTAACAGACCTATCCTTATTCTTGATGAACCGCAGAAGATGGGTAAGGAAGATTCTGCAACACAGAAAGCTTTGCAGAGATTCAATCCGCTTTTCTCCATAAACTATTCTGCGACCCACGCGAAAGAACATAACATGATTTATGTCCTTGATGCCTTGGAGGCTTATAACCAGCGCCTTGTTAAGAAAATCGAGGTTAAAGGTTTTGAGATGAAGAATCTTTTAGGAACGGATAAGTATCTGTTCCTTGAAAGTATTGTTCTTTCACCAAACAAACCTCCGATGGCAAGAATTGAGCTGGAAGTGCGTCTTAAAAGCGGGAAGATAAAGCGTGAAACAAAGCTTTTGGGAAACGGTGACAACCTTTATTATGTTTCTGGAGAGATGGAGCAGTACAAGGGATTTGTCGTTGCAGAAGTTGACCCGATTATGAATATGGTTTCTTTCACAAACGGAGATAAACTGTTTACAGGAATGGCTTCCGGAGATATTTCTGAAAGTGACCGAAGACGTATTCAGATTCGTGAAACAATACTTTCTCATTTTGAGAAGGAAGAAAAGCTTTTTGAAAAAGGCATAAAAACTCTTTCACTTTTCTTTATTGATGAGGTTGCAAAATACCGTCAGTATGATGAAAACGGCGACGAAACCATTGGTGAATACGGAAAAATCTTTGAGGAAGAGTATGAATATGTACTTAACGCATACAGAAACCTTGAGGAATCGCCTTATCAGAAATATCTAAATAAAACAGCAGAGGATATTTCCGCCGTTCATAAAGGCTATTTCAGTGTTGATAAGAAAACTGGCAGAAGCATCAACAGTGAAACAAAAAAGGGAAGCGAATTTTCTGACGATATATCTGCGTATGACCTTATCCTTAAAAATAAGGAACGTCTTTTGAGTTTTGATGAACCGACGAGATTTATTTTCTCTCATTCAGCGCTTCGTGAAGGTTGGGATAACCCGAATATCTTCCAAATTTGTACTCTTCGCCAGACTAAGAGCGATGTTGCAAAACGCCAGGAAGTAGGACGTGGACTTCGTCTTTGCGTTAATCAAGACGGTAACAGAATGGATATCCAGACTTGCGGAGATACAATTCATGATATAAATGTTCTTACTGTTATTGCCAATGAAAGTTATGCTGACTTTGTTGATGCGCTTCATAAAGATATCAAGAGTGTTCTTTATGACAGACCTTCGAAAGCTACTATGGAATACTTTGAAGGTAAAACTGTATTTATCGGCGATGATGAGCATGCTATTTCTGCAAAAGAAGCAAAAACAATTTACAAATACTTGCTCAAAAACGATTACATTGACGATGATGACAATGTAACTGACAGCTACAGAGCAGATTTGGCGAACGGTTGCCTTGCAGTGCTTCCGGAAGACATTCGCGATATGGGAGCGGGAATACACAAACTGGTTCAGGGCGTATTTGACGAAAGCGTACTAAAGGATATGATTTCCAATGGTCATGATACAAAAGTTAAAGAAAATCCTCTTAACGATAATTTCTACAAGAAGGAATTCCAGACACTTTGGAAATACATAAATCACAAATATGCTTATACTGTTAAATTTGAGAGTAAAGAGCTTATCAAAAATGCAGTAAAAGCAATCAACGAAAAACTTTCTGTTGCACAGCTTCAGTACACTCTTTCTGTTGGCGAACAAAAGAAAGATATGAACGAATATGAAGTTGAACGTGGAGATTCTTTTGTTACTAAGAGAACAAAAACTAACAGACTTGAAAGAGCTGCTGTTTCTAAAATAAAATATGACCTTGTAGGTGATATTGCAAAAGGAACTACTCTTACAAGAAAAACTGTTGTTGAAATTCTTAAAGGACTTGATCCGGATAAACTTTATATGTTCAGAATTAATCCGGAGGAGTTTATCACAAAAGTATGCGGACTTATTCTTGATGAAAAATCTGCTTTAATAGTTGAACATGTAACGTATGACACTATTCAAGGAGAATATGATAGTTCGATTTTCACAGCAGAAAACTCCAGAAAGAATTTTGATAAAGCTTTCCACGCAACAAAAGCTATTCAAGATTATGTGTTTACAGATGGTATGGCAGAACAGAGCATTGAAAGAAAATTCGTACAGAATCTTGATACATCGGAAGAAGTTTGCGTTTATGCAAAACTTCCGAGAAGTTTTGCAATCCCTACACCTGTAGGTAACTATGCTCCCGACTGGGCTATAGCTTTTTATGAGGGTTCTGTAAAGCATATTTATTTTATTGCTGAAACAAAAGGTTCTATGAGAAGCATGGATCTTCGCGGAATTGAAAAAGCAAAGATTGAATGTGCCCATAAGTTGTTTGATACTTTATCAAACAATAAAGTGAAATATCATGAAGTAAGTTCTTATGAGGAACTTATGGGAATCGTTGTTTGAATATAGTAAAACAAAAAAAGAGCGGCTTCAGGTTACAACCTGAAGCCGTTTCTTTTTTTATCAAGACCCCAAGAATATAGTTCCTCTCTGCGAATGGAAAATTCCTTATCGAGGGCGGGTGCTATATCAAGGCCGGTTTTGAGATCTATGTAAACCGTGTAGTTACCCACGGTAATTTTATTTATGAACTGCTGAATGAAAGTTTTGAAATTTGGGGATTTGGGAGACAACCTGAAATATCCATATTGCGCCAAA
>JAZTXW010000001.1:0-4362 GCA_045636625.1 Oscillospiraceae bacterium | reverse complement strand
TCTGCATCTTCTTTAAGAAGGTCTGCAAGTTCGGAAGAAAGAACGCAAACATCAAGTTCGCCTGCCTGATATGCGTTGTATGCCTGCTGGGAGTCGAGGATTACTTTGTAGGTAAGACCTGCAAGTTCAACTGCTTCAGCGTCATAATAATTTTCGTTTTTAACCATTTTGAATTCGGTTGCTGCGGGGGTATATTCGGAAAGAGTGAAGCAGCCGTTGGAAAGGTAATATTCCGGAGCGGAACCGTAAAGGTCGCCGCATTCTTCAACAAATGCTCTGTTCATCGGATAGAAAACCGGGAAGAACATAAGGGTATCAAAGAATGCGCAAGGAACGTCAAATTCAACTACGAGGGTTTTGTCATCCTGTGCATAAACGCCAAGTTCGGTTGCATCCATTTCGCCGGCATAAATTGCGGAAGCGTTTTTAATACCTGCGGTTTCGAAGAGAGATGCATATTCTGCCGGAAGAGCCATAGCTCTCTGCCATGAGAATACGAAGTCGTCTGCGGTTACTTCTGCGCCGTTGGACCATTTTGCATCACGGAGATGGAAAGTCCAGGTCATACCGTCTTCAGACTTTTCATAGGTTTCTGCCATACCGGGGATTGCTGCACCGGAAGCATCACACTGGAAAAGACCTTCGACCATGGTACCGATTACTTCGAAGTCATCACCTGCGGAAGTAAGATGCGGGTCGATGGAATCGATTGCTGCGGTAACGTGTACGTTAAGGATTTTGCCGTCGGTATCTTCTGCTTTGCCGCAAGCTGCAAGGCTGAATACCATAACGAGTGCAAGGATCAGAGCAAGGATTTTGTTAAATTTCATTACATTCACCTCATTCAATTGTTAATTTCACCGTCAATGAAATTCCTAGCAACCAAAGTTTCATTGTGATACCAAGATATTACACCCATTTTTCTCAATTGTCAAGTAAAAAATACAAAAAAATTGAAACTTTTTTATCGGCATGTGTATTTGTATGAAATACAGTTGTATTTTTAAGGTGCATTTTTACTTTAGCATCTTAAAATATTGCGGTCAATTTTAACATAAATGGGCATCTTTTGCCCCAATTTCTGTGTTTTTTGCGATTCTTAAAATATCACTTTTGTATGCAAAAGTTATGAATATTTTTACAAAATTATGCATAAATATTGAATATTACAAAATCGTTACAGCGTTTTACAGCACAAAAGTGATTTTGCAGGAAAATATTCATCTGCTTGCAAATTTCGTTTAAAAAACCAAAAAAATACACCGTCTTTCGTTAAAAAAGACGGTGTTAAGAATTTTTCGAGTCTTTCTCTCCCAAAAAATCGGTCAGATAAGCTCCTCTATTGTCATTTTTACCGCTTTTTCCTCAAGGGAAAAGTCCGTTTTGCGGTAATCTTCGCCAAGAACACAATGTAAAACTTCTCTCATTATGACAGGGTTGCGAACAAGCATCGGTCCAAGGCACCAGGTTGCAAAAAGATTTTTGTAACGGCAGCCTTCCCCTTCGCCGACAGAACCTTTTCCTTCGTCCGCTTTAAGAACGCTGAAAAGTCTGTTTTTGTTCGGAGAATCAAATTTCACGCTTTCACAGCGGTAATAAATTCCGAACATTTTCTCTTCGGGAGCGAATTCCGGAACAATTACTGCGTCGCTGACGTAAAGTCCGTCGAATTCCTCTGCGGTGCAGTCAAAAAGACCTATGCCTTTATAAGTTTTTCCGTCAAGCATGGAAAAGCTTTTTCCGAAAAGCATGTTGGAACTTCCGGTTGCGACAAAAGTTTTTCCGGATTCTATATAATCTAATATATTATCCTTATATTTAATAAAATGCTCGCTTATGGCGGAAACGTTGTGGGGCTTTCCGTGGGTCATAAAAACAACGTCATATCCGGAAAGATCGATCTCGTCGCCGACGCCAAGAGTTTTTGTTTCAAATTCATATCCCATTTCGGAAAGGCGTTTTTCAAAAGCGGTGATATTTTTTCCGTCGCCGTTAAGGTCAAGAGCCTCGCCGTAGAGGTTGAGTATATTTATCTTTCTCATAATTTTCTCAGCTCCTCCAGGATTTTATCTTCGTTGGAAAAAACAGAGGAGGTCATGACGTAAATATTGCCCTCGGTTTTTTCAAGGCAGGAACGGATATCCTCATCTCTGTCGCAAATCTGAACCTTTTCCATATCGATATCCGCGAATTTAAGGCGCACAGCCATATCATAGCGGCGCTTTCCGACGATTATAATGTGTTCAACGTCTTTAAGATTCTCATAAGCAACGTCGTACATGAAAAGAACGTCCTTGTGCTCGGTGTGGAACATATTGTTGGAAATCATAACAAGGGTTCTGGGACCTTCCTTTTCAGAAACAAAGTCAACGCTCTGGTCAACGGAGGCGGGGTTTTGTTTTGTAAGGATAAGCTGGCATTTTCTTCCGAGAACCGTAAGTTCTTCGTAACGTTTTGTTACGCCGATATCAAAACTTTCCGCAAAGGAAAGAGTTTTTTCAAGTTCCATTCCCGCAGCGGTGCAGCAGATCGCCGAAGCGGCAACGGTGTTGAACATAAAATAGGTCGCGTCGAAACCGAGTTTCACGCGTTTTCCGTTGACGGCAAGGGAAGGTTCGGAAAAATCCATATCGGTTCCGATGAAATCCGCTTCGGGAGATTCGAAACCGCAGTTTTCGCAATGGAATGAACCAACATGATTATAATGGTAATAATCATAGGAAAGGCTGTGAAGGCATTTGGGGCAGACCTTTGCGTCGTTGGTGCCGCTTCTGCATTCCTTGGTGGAGCGTTCGTTTTCTCCGAGAGCGAACCAGACTACCGGATTTTCAACGCCCCAGCTTACCTGCTGGGAAACGGGATCGTTTGCGTTAAGGATAAGGGTGGTGCCGGGGGTGATTCCCATTTTGATCTTTTCAAGAACAATTTCCGGGCAGCAGTTGCGGACGATCTGGTCACGGAGAAGGTTTGTTATAAGAAGGTAATCCGGTCTGATTTCCTTTACGAGAAAACGGAGCCAGCGCTCGTCGATTTCAAGAACGGAATAATCCGCTTTTACTCTTCCGCCGAAGGTGCAGTTGGTAAGAAGCGAAGTTGTTATTCCGCCAAGCATGTTGGAGCCGAAGCTGTTGTTGATTACGGAAAAACCGTTTTTGCGAAGAATATGGGTAACCATATTGGATGTTGTGGTTTTTCCGTTCGTTCCGGTGATACAGATTATTTTTCCGTCAAATTTAAGACGTTTAAGAACTTTCGGGCAAAAAACTCTTGCAATATCGCCGGGTTTTGCGGTGCCTTTTCCGATAAGGCGTCCTATAAAATAAAGCACTCTGCAAACGCAGGTGGCAATGAATAATCTCATTTAAAGACTTCCTTTTGTTTTGTTCTGTGGGCAATAATTGAGCACCGGCAAAACGCCGGTGCTCAGGTTTTTTATCAAAGGGTGATAAGTTTCTTTTCGCTCTTGGTGATAACGTCGCAGCCGTCTTCGGTTACCATGACGATATCCTCGATACGAACGCCGAACTGACCGTCAAGATAAATGCCGGGTTCAACGCTCATAACGATTCCTGCTTCGGTAAGTTCGGAGCAGAGAGGAGAGAATCTGGGGTTTTCGTGAATTTCAAGACCAAGGCTGTGGCCAAGACCATGACCGAATCTGCCTTCATAACCTGCGCCGTAGATCATGTCTCTTGCAACGGCATCGATGGAGTTGCAGGGAACACCCGCTTTAACGGCATCGATTGCGGCAAGCTGTGCGTTGAGAACAAGGTTATAAACTTTTTCCTGTTCTTCGGAAATTTTGCCGACTGCAACAGTTCTGGTCATATCGGAGCAGTAGCCGTTATGTGCAGCGCCGAAGTCCATGGTTACAAAGTCGCCTTCCTTGATTACGTTCATGCTGGGAACAGCATGGGGCATGGAACCGTTTGCGCCGGCGGCAAGAATCGTTTCGAATGCAAGGCCGGTTGCACCGTTTCTGAGCATGAAATAATCGAGTTCAAGCTGAAGATCTTTTTCGCAAAGGCCGGGTTTGATGATATCGAGCATATGGAGGAAAGCCTTGTCGGTAATTGCCTGT
Source organism: Oscillospiraceae bacterium (assembly GCA_045636625.1). Classification (GTDB taxonomy): domain Bacteria; phylum Bacillota; class Clostridia; order Oscillospirales; family Ruminococcaceae; genus UMGS1668. The sequence continues at coordinate 281 of JAZTXW010000001.1, read as the reverse complement.
GCTGCGCGGATCTCCTTCATTTCGTCTTCGGATTTGATTCTTCTCTGGTGAAGAATGATTTCGTTGAGTCTGGGATCGTCAAGAATTTCTGCAGAAAGAACTTTGCGGAGACTGAAAAGGCTTTCTACGGTCATGTATCCGGATTCGATTCCGATGGTTTTTACGCCGTATTCCTCAAAAAGCTCGTTGAGCTGTTTTGCCATGTCGGTCATGAGAACAACATCGGCATCGGTTACTTTTTTGGAACCTGCTTCGATATAACGGCTGTCAAGAAGAAGAAC